>NZ_KV799847.1:159218-240390 GCF_001810085.1 Corynebacterium sp. HMSC072A02
GATGGCCTTGGCATAAGCATGCCAGGTTCTTCGGGTGGGTTGGCCCGCCTTCAGCCCAGTTATGCCGGTGATCAAGCTGGGTAAGAAAGGCAGGTTTCTCACACCCGCCGACCCGGCAGGTCCCGTCGCGGCCTTCGACGTGTTTGCGCATAATCAGGCCCGGTTGGTAGCCGTCTGCTTCGTCGATGTCACCGGTTAAATCCCGGGCTTTATCATGCGGCATAGCCTCTTGCCGCCAGCCGAAGCCTTCAATAAAGGTCGGGGCATTCTCAATATCGCAGGCCTGATAGGTATGTAGCACCACAGCGGCTGGAGGCTCAATCTCACCGGACAGCAGTTTCTTGACAGCATCAGGAATCGTCAGGTCGTGCTTGGCAGCGGTTTGGTGGATGAAGGCATCGAGTTTAATGCCGGTATCTTCAGTAACTTGGAGTTCTAGCCACGCAGAGGTGCCATTAGAAGAAAACCGGTAGGCATCCTTGGGGCGGGTATCACGAAAAGCGATGGAGTCATCCAGGGTTTTACAGATATCGCGGACTTTACGCCTGATCTGGCTACGGGTAGGAAAAGCCTGATTCGCCTTAGTGGGGGTGAAAAAGTCAGCCAGGATGGTGTCGATAAAATCCAGGGTTTCATCCGTCAGGGCTGTCAGGGCCGACATGGGCTGATCAATAGCAATCAAGGACTCGATGTCGAGCAGGCACGAGGTGTCTTGTATGGCTTTGACTTTCGGCAGGCTATCAAGCCGGTGGATAGCACGCAGACCTGCTTTGATGTGACCTTCGGGCAGCGACCAAGCAGCCACCAGGGATAGTGCGGTGGTGTTGATATCAGCCTGCAGGCTAGGCATAGCACCAACCCAGGTGTTGTAGATAGCGCGGCGGGCTGCCGCACGGGCCATCGCGTGTGGGTTATGAGGGTTGGTGGTGGAAAAGAAATAGGTTGGTGGGTGTGTGGCGGTGGTGGTCATGAATGTCTCCCCCGAGAAACATGAGTTAGAAGAAATGTTCTAACAATGATTCTACCGACCCTCACCGAACATGTCGATAATTAGTAGTGAATTCACGTCAAGTCGTTACTATAAACGGGGGTATCCGCGTCAAAATAGATTGGATGTGCGATACAAATGTGACAGGTTGCAAAACCGCCTAAACGCCAGTGAACTACGCAATTGATCGAGGTTTATGGCGGCCCTCTCTGCCCTGTCCAAAACCCTGCCGGCGGCGGGGATAGACTGGGCACAGCTGACCGTATGAACACGTATGAAGGGATTGTGAATGACTATCAAGGTGGGTGTCCTTGGCGCTAAGGGCCGCGTGGGGCAGGCAATCGTGGAGGGCGTCAACGCTGCAGAAGATCTGGAGCTTGTCGCTGAAATTGATCGCGAAACCCCGCTGGAGAAGCTAGTTGAAGCAGGCGCCGAGGTCGCCGTCGACTTCACTCAGCCCGCATCGGTTATGGATAATCTTGAGTTTTGTATCGCCAACGGAATCCATGCTGTTGTCGGCACCACGGGCTTCGACGAGGAGCGGCTAGCCAAGGTAGAGGAGTGGACTAAGAAGGAGGACGCTGGCAACGTTCTCATCGCTCCGAACTTTGCTGTCTCAGCTGTATTGACCATGGTGTTTGCTGCCCAAGCGGCGAAGTTCTTCGATAGCGCCGAGGTTGTTGAATACCACCACCCGAATAAGCTTGACGCGCCGTCCGGCACGGCGGTTCATACTGCGCAGGGAATTGCGAAGGCTCGTAAGGAAGCCGGCCTGGATGCAATGCCGGACAAGACCGAGCAGTCCCTTGACGGTGCACGAGGTGCAGACGTTGATGGCGTCCACGTCCATGCAGTTCGCATGCAGGGAATGGTGGCGCATGAAGAGGTAATCTTCGGTACCCAAGGGCAATCCCTGACCATCCGCCAGGATTCCTATGACCGCTCTTCCTTTACTCCCGGTGTTTTGCTTGGTGTGCGCGAGATTTCCTCCCACGCAGGTTTGACCGTGGGGCTTGAGAAGTATCTGGGGCTGTAATGGCAAAGGTCTCTGAGCTTGATGTCCAACTCATCGCGGCAACGGCGTTTCATGCACCACGCGGGGTGGATTGGAAGGCGGACGAGGGGGCGTCGGAAAGCGAGGCGTTAGTCGAGTTTGCTGGGCGTGCGTGTTACGAGTCCTTCGATAAGCCAAATCCTCGTACCGCGTCGAACCAGGCTTATTTACACCACATCTTGGAAGTGGGTCACGACGCGCTTCTGGAGCATGCCACCGCGACGCTGTATATAAGAGGGCTGTCGTGCTCGGCAACGCATGAGTTGGTGCGCCACCGGCACTTCTCCTTCTCCCAGCTTTCACAACGCTTCGTACACTCCGACGAAGCAGAGGTAGTGCTGCCCAAGTTCATTGCAGAAGATGAGCAGCTAACGCGGTTAACGCTACAAGCGGCCGATGAAGCGAGGTTTGTCTACGAAGAGCTGCTCGACGCCCTCGAGTCCAAACTGGAAGAGGAACCAAACGCATTGCTTCGTAAGAAGCAGGCGCGGCAGGCAGCGCGTGCGGTTTTGCCCAATCTCACAGAGTCCCGCATAGTAGTGACTGGGAACTACCGTGCGTGGCGCCACTTTATCGGCGCTCGGGCAACGGAGCAGGCTGATACTGAGATGCGCCAATTGGCGGTGACATGCTTGAAGCTGTTGAGAGAGCAATCGCCGGTGCTTTTCGACGACTTCCACATCACCACGTTGTCCGACGGGACCGAAATGGCTTCGAGCCCGTACGCTTAAAGGCTTTGCAGGAGACTCGCGCACGACCCCGATGCAGCCAATAGGGGCGAAAGCGGGTAATCTTGACGCCTATGAGCACAGGTATGACAGCACAGACAGGCGTCGACACCTTCGGACGCGTAGGCGTAGCTATGGTCACTCCATTTGACCAGGATGGCGCCTTGGATGTGTCCGCTGGTCGTCGCCTGGCAGCTCATCTGGTTGATAACGGTATTGATTCGCTCATTTTGGCTGGGACCACGGGTGAGTCACCGACGACGTCATTGGATGAGAAACTGGAGCTGTTTGCAGCTGTAAAGGAAGAGGTAGGCAGTCGCGCTAAGCTGTGTGCGGGAGCGGGAACCAATAACACCGCCACCAGCATTTCAGCAGCGCGCGCTTTCGCTGATGCGGGAGCAGACAGCCTCTTGGTTGTAACTCCGTATTACTCCAAGCCTTCCCAAGCCGGTGTGTATGCGCACTTTAGCGCTGTCGCTGACGCCGTGGACCTCCCCATTTGTCTGTATGACATCCCTGGCCGCTCGGGCATTCCGATTGAGACGGAGACCCTTCTTCGCCTCGCGGAAGTGCCGAATATCAAGGCCGTCAAGGACGCCAAGGGCGATCTTGTAGCGGCTGCACCGCTTATCCAGGAAACCGGATTGGCATGGTACTCCGGAGATGACGGGCTGAACTTGCCGTGGCTGGCCCTCGGTGCTTCAGGCGTTATTTCCGTGATTGGTCATATTGCCCCGCGTGCCCTGGCTGATCTCTACGTGGCCTTCGACGAAGGTGATATCGCACGTGCACGAGAGATCAACGCGAAAACTTTGTCCCCGCTCGTTGAGGCGCAAGGCCGCCTCGGAGGAGCAACTCTTGTTAAAGCTGCCTTGCGCCTGCAGGGCATTGAAGTTGGAGAACCTCGTCTCCCGGTTTCCGCGGCTGACGCGGATGAGATTGAGGTTCTCCGTCACGATTTGGAAAAGGCTGGAGTCCTTTAAGAATGACTGAATCCCGTAACCGTTCCCGCAAGGTGACCCGTAAGGCGGGTCCGCCTTCGGAGACTGAGACCGCCTCGAATGAGGCGGCTTCGCCGGTTTTCCAAGCACCGAAGGAATCGGCTGCTTCCGGCGCATCCTCTAAGGAGTCTGGAAACTCTGACGACGGCAACCGTCGTTCCCGTTCTCGTGGTTCCCGTGGCGGCCGTGGTCGCGGCCGCGGCGGCAACAACAACCACAACAACGGCAATAACAACAACGGTGGTCGTAACAACCGCAATCGCAACAACAACCGCGGCCGTCGCAACGTGCCTAAGTCCATGCAGGGCGCGGATCTGACCAAGCGTCTGCCGGAGCCGCCGAAGCAGCAGAAGGACTCTCTGCGTATCTATGCCTTGGGCGGTATTTCCGAGATCGGTCGAAATATGACCGTCTTTGAGTACCAGGATGAGATGCTCATCATCGACTGTGGTGTGCTCTTCCCGTCCTCCGGTGAGCCTGGTGTGGACCTGATTCTCCCGGACTTTGGCCCGATTGAGAAGAAGATTCACAAGGTCAAGGCGCTCGTCGTAACCCACGCGCACGAGGACCACATTGGTGCTATCCCGTGGCTGCTGAAGCTGCGCCCGGATATCCCGATTGTGGCATCCCGCTTCACTATTGCGTTGATTGCTGCCAAGTGTAAGGAACACCGCCAGAAGCCGAAGTTCGTTGAGGTCAATGAGATGTCCGATGTGAATTACGGTCCGTTCCGTTGCCGCTTCTGGGCAGTGAACCACTCCGTCCCGGATGCCCTCGGCGTCATGCTGGGAACCCCGGCTGGCAACATCATCCACACCGGTGATATCAAGCTGGACCAGACCCCGCTGGATAACCGCCCGACGGACCTGCCGGCCCTGTCGCGCTACGGCGACGAAGGCGTGGACCTCATGCTGTGCGATTCCACCAATGCCAACATCCCGGGTGTGTCCGCCTCTGAGGGTGACATTCCGGCAACGTTTAAGCGCCTAGTTTCTGGGGCCAAGCAGCGCGTGATCATCGCTTCCTTCGCCTCGAACGTCTACCGCGTGCAGGCGGCTATCGACGCCGCCGTGGCCGCCGGCCGCAAGGTTGCGTTCAACGGCCGCTCCATGATGCGCAACATGGAAATCGCGGAGAAGATGGGCTTCCTGAAGGTTCCGCGCGGCACCATCATCCCGATCGATGAGGCAGCCAAGATGGCTCCGCACAAGGTACTGCTCATCACCACCGGTACCCAGGGTGAGCCGATGGCGGCGCTGTCCCGCATGGCCCGTCGTGAGCATCGCCAGATCACCGTCCGCGATGGTGACCTCATCATCTTCTCCTCCTCCCTGATTCCGGGTAATGAGGAGGCCGTGTTCGGCGTTATCAACATGCTGTCCCAGATTGGCGCTGAGGTCATCACGAACAAGGAAGCTAAGGTCCACGCCTCCGGCCACGGCTATGGTGGCGAGCTGCTCTTCCTTTACAACGCTGCACGCCCGAAGAATGCCATGCCGGTGCACGGCGAGTGGCGCCACCTGCGTGCAAACAAGGAGCTGGCAGTCTCCACTGGTGTGGCCCGTGATCGCGTGGTCCTTGCGCAGAACGGCGTTGTCGTCGATCTGCGCAACGGCCGTGCTGAGGTCGTCGGCCAGATCCCGGTGGGCAACCTCTACGTCGATGGTGTGTCGATGGGTGATGTCGATGCCGATACCCTCGCGGACCGCACCAACCTGGGTGCCGGCGGTGTCGTTTCCATCACCTGTGTCATCGATAACCGCACGTCGCGCCTGCTTGAGCATCCGACGGTGTCCACGACGGGCTTCTCCGAAGATGACCGCGGTATCGTGCCTGAGGTCGCCGAGATGGTGGAGAACACCATGAACGACCTCGCCGCTGAGGGAGAGAACGATACCTACCGCATGGTGCAGAAGCTGCGCCGCAAGGTATCGAAGCTCATGGACTCCAAGTACAAGCGCGAGCCGGTGATTCTGCCGACCATCGTTCCGACGAACTCGGATATCCTGTTGCCTGACGACGACGAAGTTCACGCTTCGCGCGAATCGCTCTAAAGCTAAGGCCGCAAGCGCCCCAGTGTTCCCGCCTCCGGTGGGTATGCTGGGGCGCATGTCGTTTTCTTCAGCAGAGCGCGCCAAGATGGTGGCGTTGTTCCATGAGCTTGGCCCTGATGCTCCGACGTTGTGCGAAGGGTGGACAACCCGGGACCTAGCAACGCATTTGTGGGTGCGTGAGAACCGCCCTGATGCTGTGCTCGGTTCCTTTATTCCAGCGCTGTCCTCTCATACACGGAGCGTCGCGGATGGGGTCCGCGAGGGCATGACGTATGAGGAGCTGGTGGATGCGTGGGGGAGGGGAGCATCTAGGTTTAGCCCTCTGCGCTATGCAGACTCTGTGTTCAACGCGGCCGAGCACTTTGTCCACCACGAGGATATCCGCCGAGCTAATGGCCGCATTGAACCAAGAGATCTTTCACGAGCAGTCAACAAAGAGCTACTGGCGCCGTTGAAACTGCTAGGCACACGGCTGTTGTCGCACTCGCGCCTGCCCGTTGTCCTGGAGCCACAAGGTTTCCCGCCGATCGTGGCTGCGGATAGACACCGTGTGTCTGGACAAGGCGACGCTGTGGTTCGCGTACGAGGTACCGTGTCCGAGGTGCTCTTGTGGGCCTTCGGCCGCGACGTCGCTGATGTCGAGATTGAAGGCGATGAATCTGCAATCGTAAGGTCAAGCCTGTAGGCTGAACTGCTAATTTTCTTCGCCATACGTGTGTGGCGCATGTTGTTAATGGGGCTTTTGCTACTAGAGTGGCAATCATGTCTGTCAAGAACGCTCCGTCTCGCGCCTCCGGCCGAGGTCGCACGGCTAATCGCTCGCGACCGTCGGGCCGCACAAGCTACTCGCTGTCGTCTGCAACCCGCGCTGCCGAGACCTCCGAAGAGAGGACCGGCAGCGCCTTTCGTGCCGTTGGTCACGGGCTGGGCACCGTATTTGGCGCTACGGCCCGGGGCATGGGGAGCATGGCGCGGGGAGTCGGGCATGGCCTCGCCGGACTCAAGCCAGCTGAAGCGAGAGATCGGGACGAGGATCTTTATGATCCCGCTTATGATGCGTCCTATGACGAAGAGGCTTTTGATGATTACGACGATGTGAGGGAGCCAGGGGAAATTTCTGGACGCGCGAAGAATAAGAGAACTAGCAACAGGGCTGAGGGTGGCGCCTCGTCGAAAAGCAAGGTGACCCGTGCCCAGGACGTTGAGTCCGAGATGCCGACGACCATCATGGAGCGCCCCGCCCGGGTAGAGAAGAGCATTCGCGTCTCCAACCCGGATGCGGTCGCGCTCGTGCTGATTGGTGTGGCCATCGTCTTGGCATGCGCTACGTGGTTCCAAGTGGCTGGCATTATCGGTGAGTACCTCACCAATGCTGTGCGCTATGTGATTGGCGCGGGCGCCTATGTTCTTCCTGTTGCGCTCATCGCCGTAGCCATCGCGCTCATGATGGATCTTTCCGGCCCGGCCGGCCACTTCAAGCCGCGCGTGGTTGGCGGCACGGCCCTCATCGTGGTCTGCATGCTGAGCCTTATCCATATCTTTGCTGGGCTCCCGGACCTTACGTGGAATAAGAACGCCGCCGGAGAGGCCGGAGGCGCTATCGGTTTTGCTATCGGTGAGCTGCTCGTAGCAGCCTTCTCTAGCTACGTGGCCGTGCCGTTGCTCTTCCTATTGATTGTCTATGGGGCGCTCAACATCACCGGCATCACCCTGCGCGAAGCCTATGACTTCGTGGCTGCCCAATTCTCTGCGCTCGTCGGTGGACTCCGCGATCGGAAGGGCCGCTCGGAGTATGAGCTGCTTGACGACGCCTCCGCAGACGACTACGGCTATGTCAGCGATGACATCGACGCCATCGCCGAGGGGCGCGAGCGCCCCACGCGCCCGGTCCATACTCCGCGACCGCGCCAGCGCCAGCGCACGCAGCACACGCAGAGCTACCCGGCCGTTGCGCCGGATGAGAACGCCACGGTCTCCTTTGACTCGGCGGCACAGCCCATGAAGCAGGAACCGGTCCAACACGGCCGCCCCTCCTTTGATGCCGTGCCCGAGCGCCGCGTCGATGACACCGACGAGATCCCCGTTGTTCCGGAGCCGGAGCAGAAGCAGAAGGCAGCACCGAAACCTGTCGAGAAGCCGGTTGAGAAACCTGCGCACAAGCCTGCACAGCAGAAGCGTCCCCGCGTAGACGTTGGCGGTGCCGCCGGTGCGGCGCTGGGGGCGGCAGCCGCGGGGGCGTCGGCAAGCGCAGCGTCTGCTGGGGCGGCCGGGGAGGACGTTGTCTCTGCCGCACACTCCGAGGCCGTCCGTATGTTCCAGGAGCGTTCCGGGCGCGATGCGCGCACGGGCGCCAAGGTCGACGAGGATGTTCAAGACGCGGCGCAACAAGCACCCGCGGCCCCGAGCGGTGCGGAAGATACCGCACTGGGAGGCGGTTATGACGTGCCGACGACTGACCTGCTTACGGCCGGCAAGCCTGCGAAGGCTCGCACGGAGGCCAACGACCGCATCATCGAAGCCATCACTGAAGTCTTTGAGGAGTTTAAGGTCGATGCCCAAGTCACCGGGTTTAGCCGTGGCCCTACAGTGACGCGCTATGAGATTGAGCTGGGACCAGGCGTCAAGGTTTCGAAGATTACGAACCTGCAGTCCAATCTGGCTTATGCAGTGGCGACGGATAACCTGCGCCTGTTGACCCCGATTCCGGGCAAGTCTGCAGTCGGTATCGAGGTGCCTAATGCGGACCGTGAAATGGTGCGCCTGCGTGATGTTTTGGATTCCCCGGCATTGCGTGCTGATAACGATCCGATGCTCATCGGCTTGGGTAAGGACATCGAGGGCCAATTCACCTCCTTCTCCGTGAAGAAGATGCCGCACCTTCTCGTGGCCGGCGCAACCGGTTCAGGTAAGTCGGCGTTCGTGAACTCGATGCTGGTCTCGCTGCTCACTCGCGCGACCCCGGAAGACGTTCGCCTCATCCTGGTGGATCCGAAGATGGTCGAGCTCACACCCTACGAGGGCATCCCGCACCTCATCACCCCTATCATTACGCAGCCGAAGAAGGCCGCAGCGGCCCTGCAATGGCTGGTGGAGGAGATGGAGCAGCGCTACATGGACATGCAGGCTGCCCGCGTGCGCAAGATCGAGGATTTCAACCGCAAGGTTCGCAGCGGCGAATACCAGGCCCCGGCCGGCTCCCAGCGAGAGATGCGCCCGTACCCCTATATCGTGTGCGTCGTGGACGAGCTCGCCGACCTCATGATGACGGCGCCGAAGGAGATCGAGGATTCCATCGTCCGCATCACCCAGAAGGCCCGTGCAGCGGGTATCCACCTCGTGCTCGCAACACAGCGCCCGTCCGTGGACGTGGTTACCGGCCTTATCAAGACCAACGTGCCGTCCCGCCTGGCATTCGCGACGTCCTCGCTCACGGACTCCCGCGTCATCTTGGACCAGGGTGGTGCCGAGAAACTCATCGGTATGGGCGATGGCCTGTTTATCCCGCAGGGCGGGCGCCCAGTGCGCATGCAGGGCGCGTTCGTCTCCGACGAAGAGGTGCAGGCGGTTGTCGACGCCGCGAAGGCACAAGGCGCACCGAACTACACCGAAGGTGTCACGGAGGATAAAGCCAAGGACGCCAAGAAGGAGATCGACGAGGAAATCGGCAAGGACATGGACGACCTCTTGGAGGCCGTCGACCTCGTGGTCACGTCCCAGTTGGGCTCCACGTCGATGCTTCAGCGCAAGCTGCGCATCGGCTTTGCCAAGGCCGGCCGACTCATGGACCTCATGGAGTCGCGCGGTGTGGTTGGTCCCTCGGAAGGCTCCAAAGCTCGCGAGGTGCTGGTCAAACCGGAAGAGCTCGACACCATCATTTGGATGATCAAGGGGGCGGACCCAGCAGAGGCACCGAAGGAAGTCCAGGAAGCTGAAGGCACTGACGGTGCTGACGCGGAGTCAGCAGATACCCGCACCGTCGAAATCTCTGCCAACCCCTCCACGGGCGCGTTCTAAGTTCCGTGTAGGATAGGACGAGTCTTGGAGGGGAGTACCCCAATCCTCGGCGTCGATCGTCAACACGGCAACTGCGGTACAGTTCCCGGTCGCGCCGGCTAGCGTTGCTCTGCGTAAGCATCACTAGCGGGGGAGACCTCCGGTCTTTGTTGTCGCGTCGACCGGAGGGATAGCGCATTATGCACGTACCATTGTGGGTCTGGGCCATCACCATGGCGGTGATTCTGGGCTTTTTTATTTTCGATTTCTACAGCCACGTTCGCTCGCCCCATGAGCCTACGCTCAAGGAATCCGGTGGGTGGACGCTGTTCTATATGGCAATTGCCGTTGTCTTCGGCGGAGTTGTATGGGTGCTGTGGGACAGCGAACATGCCGCACAGTTCTACACCGGTTGGGTGACGGAACAGGCGCTGAGCGTGGACAATCTATTCGTCTTCTCGCTCATCATGGGATCCTTCAAAATCCCCCGCAGATACCAGCAGAAGGTGCTCCTCATCGGAATCGTTTTGGCCCTGGTATTCCGCCTCATTTTCATTTTGTTGGGCGCGGCAATTATCGCTGCATGGTCTGATGTCTTCTACATCTTCGCAATCTTCCTCATTTACACCGCAGTGAAGCTGCTCATCGATGAGATCAACGACGCCCCGGAGACAGACCCCAATGACATGTTGGTGGTCAAATGGCTGCGCAAGGTCGTACACGTAACCCCGCGCTACCACGGCGATAAGCTCACCCACCGTGAAGAGTCCGGGGAGAAGAAGGGGAAGTTCGCGCTCACCCCGCTGTTCGTGGCGCTGGCAGCAATTGGGCTTATCGACGTCATGTTTGCCTTCGACTCCATCCCCGCCATCTACGGCATTACCTCGGAGCCCTTCCTAGTATTCACCACCAACGCATTCGCGCTCATGGGCCTGCGTCAGATGTTCTTCCTCATCGATGGCCTGTTGGACCGTCTGGTTTACCTGCCCTATGGCCTGGGTATCATTCTGCTGTTCATCGGCGTCAAGCTGTTGTTCCACGCATTGCATGAGAACAACTTGCCGTTCATTAATGGCGGTGAGGATGTTTCCGCCGTGCCGGAGATTTCCACGCTGATGTCGCTGTTGGTCATCGTCGGCGTGCTCGCAATCACTGTGTTGCTGTCCGTGTGGAAAGACAAGCGCGACCAAGCTCAGGGTGGCGTGGTGATTTCCCACAACCACTACGACTGGGACGATGTTGGCAACAAGATCGTTCGTAACAAGCAGGGAGAGCTTGTGGGCAAGGCAGAGGACCTGCCGAAATCCGAGCTGCCCTAACTCCGAGTGCTGCCCGAGTCCCGGGCAGCATGGGGGAAGAGTTTAAAAGGAATTGATAACGGGATTCCACTCGCGGAAGGCACGGCCCGTAACGGCGCCTTCGGTGTAGAAGGGGTCCTGGTCCATGAGGGCGATTACCTCGGCCACCTCAATTGACTCGTCTTCAAACTGCAGGACGATGAGAGCCCCACCCTTGGAATCGGTGAAGGGGCCCGATCCGCAGATCTGGCCTTTCTCATGGAGCGCGCCGATGAACTCGCGGTGTTTCGGGCGAACATTTGCGATGACTGGGTTGGATGGATTGTATTCATAGGAGACAGCGAAGTACTTCATATTTTCCATGGTAGTGCTCGCGCGAGGGGTAGGGAGGCCACGGTAGGATGAAGGGCGTGAATGATTCTCAGGCTGCGCACAACCACTCTCAAACCGCGGATGTAAATCCCGAGGTCTCCAATTGGAATCTTCCCAATATCTTGACCAGTTTGCGCATCCTCTTTATCCCCTTGTTCGCCTGGTTGGTTCTGGCCGGACATGAGTGGTGGTCCTTTGTATGCTTTGCGCTCCTCATGCTCACAGACAAGCTGGACGGCGATATTGCACGCTCGCGTGGGCTCATTACAAATTTCGGCAAGATTGCGGATCCCATCGCGGATAAGGCTCTGATGACTGCGGCCTTCGTGTGCCTCAACATCACTGGTGCTCTGCCCGTGTGGATCACCGTCGTCATTCTCTTCCGTGAATTTGGGATCACTATTTGGCGCTTCTTCTTGCTGCGCCAAGGAAAAGTGGTGCCGGCTTCCCAAGGTGGAAAGCTCAAGACAGCGCTGCAGACCTTGGCGGTGGCGTTGTATCTCTGTCCGCTGCCGGGGTGGATGGACCTTCCGAGCTTCCTCGTCATGTTGGCTGCCGCCTTCGTTACTGTCCTGACCGGCATCCAGTATCTCATTGATGGCCGTAGGGAGAACCAGTGAGCATCGAGGAGCAACTAGTGTCCAGGCTCCGCGAGCGCGGCGAAACCGTGGCGTTCTGTGAGTCCCTTACTGCCGGTTTAGCCGCTGCCACGGTGGCGAGCGTGCCGGGAGCCTCGGCGGTGTTGCGGGGCGGTCTGGTGACGTATGCGACAGAGGTC
The DNA here is from genome assembly GCF_001810085.1 of Corynebacterium sp. HMSC072A02. Lineage (NCBI taxonomy): Bacteria > Bacillati > Actinomycetota > Actinomycetes > Mycobacteriales > Corynebacteriaceae > Corynebacterium > Corynebacterium sp. HMSC072A02. Next base: position 171,485 of record NZ_KV799847.1, read on the forward strand.
AAGGCACATTTCCTCAACACCACCGTGGAAGAGCTTGACGATCAAGGCGTGGTGTCTGCCGCTACTGCCGCGCAGATGGCTGAGGCCGCAGTTGTCGAAACGCGTGCGGATTGGGGGCTAGGGCTGACTGGTGTGGCCGGGCCGGACCTCCAAGAAGGTAAACCTGCGGGAACCGTGTATGTGGGGCTGTGCGGGAGGGGCGACGGGGGCGTCGCCAAGCGAGGCGTCCTCTATGAGCTTTCTGCTGAGGGGCGCAACGCGATTCGTGCCGGTGCAGTTGAGGCAGCATTGAGTCTTCTCCTATCAACTCTTGAAGAAAAATAGTTGATTGTGGGAACAAGGAGGAGTGCTGGGCCGTTGTACGGAGTGATGAACACTTCAGTTGCATTACTTGATAAGCCCACCCAGACCAGCACGCGGTCGACGCGGACCCCTGAGCCGCTGCTGCGTGAGGCACTCGGACTGACGCTTCGCGCCTTCCGTGCGGATAAGGGCGTGACCCTTCGTGAGCTCGCCGGTGTAGCGCGCGTGTCCCCGGGATACCTTTCGGAGTTGGAGCGCGGCCGCAAGGAGGTTTCCTCTGAGCTTCTGGCATCCGTGTGCCATGCGCTTGATGTCAGTGTTTCCGATGTTCTCATCGAGGCCGCTGGCTACATGGCGCTGCCATCGATGGATGAAGAGCTAGCGTCCACCGCACCCGCAGCATCGGAACTGTAGAACCGCGGCGTAGCACTGCTTGCTTCGCTAATATTAGGCAGGCAGAGAATTCTTTTCGAACACTTTTTATAGACACAACGAACTGCTGAGAAAGGCACCTTCTGTTATGGCGAATCCATTCGTAAAGGCCTGGAAGTACTTGATGGCTCTCTTCGATTCGAAGATCGAGGAGAACGCTGATCCGAAGGTACAGATTGAGCAGGCAATCGAGGAAGCTCAGCGCCAGCACCAGGAGCTCTCGCAGCAGGCTGCGGCGGTCATCGGCAACCAGCGCCAGCTGGAGATGCAGCTCAACCGCCGTCTCAGCGAGATCGAAAAGCTGCAGCAGAACACCCGCAACGCTCTGAACTTGGCGGACAAGGCTCGTGCTGAGGGCGATGCGCAGAAGGCTACCGAGTATGAGAACGCAGCAGAAGCCTTCGCCGCCCAGTTGGTAACTGCCGAGGAGTCTGTTGAGGACACCAAGAAGCTGCATGATCAGGCACTGCAGCAGGCGGAGCAGGCTAAGAAGGCCGTCGAGCGCAATGGCATGGCCCTGCGTGAGAAGGTCAACGAGCGCTCGAAGCTGCTGTCCCAGCTTGAGCAGGCCAAGATGCAGGAGAAGGTTTCCGAGTCCCTCAACTCGATGAATGAGCTTTCTGCCAACGGCAACACCCCGTCCCTGGACGCGGTGCGCGACAAGATTGAGCGCCGTTACTCCAAGGCCCTGGGCCAGGCAGAGCTCGCGGAGAACTCCGTGTCTAACCGTATGCAGGAGATTGAGCAGGCCGGCGTGCAACTGGCTGGCCACTCCCGTCTCGAGCAGATTCGCGCGGAGATGAATAACCCGAAGGCCGTGGAGGGCAACTCCCAGCAGGCAATCGGCTCGGCAGGAACCCAGGCTCAGCCGAACGTGCAGAACGATGCCGTTCAGGCTCGCCTGCGCGAGCTGCGCGGAGAATAGGCTTAGTCGCCGACGCCGCGCGCTTGAAGCGCCTCACCCATGGCGCGTGCGCGGCGGATAGAGCGAATGATAACCGGGGTGCCAAAAGCGGCTAATGATGCCGTGGCGCCCCGGGCTTTTCGTGCGTCTAGCACCTCGACTACGGTTCCCAGCATGAGGGGAAGCAGTCGAATAGTAAGGGACATCGCCAGCGTGATGTTCTCAACGGGGACCCCGAGGCGCCCCAGCGGGGCAAGGGCGCGATCCAGGGAGTCCATCATCTCCGAGATTTTCGTCGTGAGTGTCAGCAGGACCGCCGCGCTAATGGCCGCGTAAATCGTGAGGAACATGATGGCAGCCGCCGTGAAGTCCTTCTGCCACCACTGAAATGCAGCGAGTGCGACGAGGAGATAGAGCGGCGGCGCGAGCTGGCCGAGCGCGACGCGGAAGGGGACCCGGGCAATGGGGAAGAGAGCAAGGGGGAGAGCGAGGCTTAGCGCTGCCCAGCCGATCGTGTGAACGGCCAGCGAAGTCACGAGGATGAAGCCGATGAGTACGAGGAATTTCACCGCGGCGGGGATGCGGTGGATGATGGTGTCGGCGTCGACATAGAAGCCGAGTGGGATGTTCTTGGGCATGATCGCTAGAGGGGGCGGGATTCCATGAGCTTCGTATAGAAGGGAATGACCTCGTCGGGTGTTCCATCGGCGGCTACGTGGTGGTCGTCAATGCACAGAACGCGGTCAAAGTCGGAGAGGAAGTCCAGGTCGTGGGTAACCACGATCAGCTGCTGCTCCAGGTTGGCGAACTCGCGGCGAATGCGGTCACGGTTGCGCAGGTCCAGCAGGGTTGTCGGCTCGTCGGCGATGATGACGGTCGGTTCCATGACCAGTACCGCAGCCAGCGCGAGGAGCTGTTTCTGCCCGCCGGAGAGCGAGTGTGGGGATTGTTCGGCCAGGGCCTTAAGGCCGAAGCGTTCGAGTGCGGCGTCGACACGCGCGGTGCGTTCCTCCCGAGGCAGCTTGAGGCGCCGCAGGGAGAATTCCACGTCATCGCGTACCTGCGGCATGACGATTTGGTTCTCGGCGTCTGAGAATACGAATCCCACGCGGCGCCGGATTTCTTTGCCGTGCTTGGCGACGTCCATGTTGTCCACCAAGACCTCACCGCGTGAGGGCTCACCGAGACCATTGATGAGCCGGACGAGGGTTGACTTGCCGCCGCCGTTGGCGCCGATGATGCCGATGCGTTGTTCGCTCAAGTTGAGGGAAACGTCGTTAAGCACAGGCGTCTCGTCGAAGGTGACGGACACGTTACGGAATTCAATGAGCGGCACGGGAGCTACTTCGCCTTAGCGGTGCGTCGGCCCATCAGGTCTGGGAACGCTGCATGGACGCCGACCGCAATGACAACCATCACGGCGACCTTGATGAGATCGGGGATGAGGAATGGCCCTTGGGCGATGGTGGCTGCACCGAAGGACATGCCAGAGCGGTACATCAGGCCGAGAATTCCGCAGAAGTACTGGACGGCGAGGCCAACGACGCCGGCGATAGCGAGGATGAGCGTCATTCCGCCCTTGTTGCGCGGGGCGCGGTAGGCGATGAGTCCGGCGATGGCCGGGGCGACCACATAGCCAACGAGGTAGCCAACCGTGGGGCCGGCGAGAGCGCTCAACGCGCTACGTCCGCCGGCGAGGATGGGAAGGCCGACGAGGCCGAGGGCAATGAAGAGCAGGCCCACGAAGAGGCCGCGGCGGCCGCCGAGGACCAGACCCGCGAGGATGATAACCGCGTTTTGAAGAACGATGGGTACGCCCGCGGTGGGAGTAGGAATAGAGACAAAAGCAAAGACTATGATGAGCGCGGTAAAGACCGCGACGTACGCGATGTCAGTCGCGACGGAATTCTTTTTCATGGGCCAAAGTTTATCCAGTGGGATAACTGTGCAGCAAATAGCACCTTTTGAACAGTGTTCAAGCACGAAATTTAGGACGCGCATCCACCCCGAACGGGGTATCTTTGGTGCATGGAAATTGGGCAGAAACAAGCGTGGCTTAAGGGTTTAGGGTGCCTTAGGGCGCGCTATGGGGCAGTAGCACTTCTTTCCGGTGTGGCTATAGGCGGCTTAGCTGGATGTTCGTTGGTGAATTCCGCGAACGTCATCGAAAATATCGATGAGGCCGCTGGGGTCGAGGGAGGGGAGCCGGGAAGCGTAGACATGCCGATCGGTGACATCTTCGATTCGGAGTATGAACGGGTGATCATTATTTGCCCTGGCGCTACCGAAAGGGATGTCCTCGCCGCCAGCGATGGAACCTGGCAGGGAGGTACAGATGAGGATGATGAGTGGGTGCCACCGGCGGCGGGTAGCGTTGAGCTGTACCGTGATGTGCAAGGGCCGGGGTATTCCAAGTATATGAGTAGCAGGGCTAACCTCGATGACCTGGATGTCTGCAGCTCGTTAGGGGAGGAGGTGGCCGTTCTTCAGACTGCTGAGAAGGTGACCTTCTCGCGGCAAGAGCAGGACGGTCCTTGGGTGCTTCAGTAGTGGAGGCTGTCGCTGGGACACGCGCTTGGGCGAAATGGAAAATCGAACACTTGTGTGTGTATTGTGGGACGTGGTCCGGCGGGCACGTTAGGGTGACTTCGTGGCTTGAGGAGAGGGCGCTAAGGCTGTTTGAGTCGCGCCAGGGAACCTCAGCTGCCACGTGGCAGTCTAATTAGGTGCCAGCTTTAATTAACGCGTAAGAACGCACTACAACTGACGCACGATAGTGAGGAAATGAATGGCTACGAAGAAGAAGTCCTCGGCAGCGAGCAAGGGCGATGATCGTCAAAAAGCCCTTGACGCTGCCATGGCGATGATTGAGAAGGATTTTGGTAAGGGTGCCGTTATGCGCCTGGGTGATGATGATCGCCCGCCAATCCAGGCTATTTCCTCCGGTAATACGGCCATCGATATCGCATTGGGCGTCGGCGGCTTCCCGCGTGGCCGTATCGTGGAGATTTATGGTCCGGAATCCTCGGGTAAAACTACCGTTGCTCTGCACGCGATTGCATCGGCGCAGAAGACTGGCGGTATTGCGGCCTTCATCGATGCTGAGCATGCTCTCGATCCGGAGTACGCACGTCTGCTTGGCGTTGATACCGATAACCTGTTGGTCTCCCAGCCAGATACTGGTGAGCAGGCTTTGGAAATCGCCGATATGCTCGTGCGCTCTGGTGCTATTGACATCATCGTGATTGACTCGGTTGCTGCGCTGACCCCCAAGGCGGAGATCGAAGGTGAGATGGGTGATAGCCACGTTGGCCTCCAGGCTCGTCTCATGTCCCAGGCGCTGCGTAAGATGACGGGTGCTCTGTACAACTCGGGGACCACCGCCATCTTCATCAACCAGCTGCGTGAAAAGATCGGCGTGATGTTTGGTTCGCCGGAGACCACGACTGGCGGTAAGGCGCTGAAGTTCTACGCCTCGGTGCGCTGCGATATTCGCCGCATTCAGACCCTCAAGGACGGTCAGGATGCCATCGGTAACCGCACCAAGCTCAAGGTTGTAAAGAACAAGGTCTCCCCGCCGTTCAAGATCGCTGAGTTCGACATCATGTATGGCGAAGGTATTTCGCGCGAGTCTTCCATTATTGACTTGGGCGTCGAACACGGCTTCATCAAGAAGTCTGGTTCCTGGTTTACCTATGAGGGTGACCAGCTGGGCCAAGGCAAGGAGAAGGCTCGTAACTTCCTCAAGGATAATCCGGATCTGGCGGATGAGATTGAGAAGAAGATCTTCGTCAAGCTCGGTGTGGGTGCTGCCGCTGCCGAGAGTGGCGACAACGTGGCCATGGATGTGCCAGGAGCAGATGATCCGCTGACGGATGAGTCTGTGGATCTGGTTCCGAACGTCGATTTCGACGACGACTAAACGGGATCTATGGCACAACCCTCATCGGAGAAGATTGAGAAGCTGCGCCAGGCCCTCGAATCCTATGAATCAGGTGACGCGGGCGGACAGCTAGTTGACGCAGAAGCCGAAGCTGCGAAGGCTCCCGTGCGTTCTCGTGCGCTCGGTCTGCTGGACCAGAGAGCGCGTTCCCGCAAGGAACTGCGTGACCGCCTCGTTGCTGCGGACTTCGAGCCCGACGTGGTCGAGGAAGTTGTTGATGACCTCGCAGATGTCGGCCTTGTTGATGACGCGAGCTTTGCCAAGGAATGGGTTCGCCAGCGTCATGCGCGGCGCGGCAAGTCGTCCCGCGCCCTCAACGTGGAGCTCAAGGAGAAGGGCGTTGATGCCGCTGATCGGGCCGCAGCCTTAGAGCAGATTACAGACGAATCTGAAGAGGCCGTCGCCCGCCAGGTCGCGGAGAAGAAGGCGCGGACGCTTAAAAAGGTTCCGGCCGACCGGCATGAAAGGGACAAGTTCCTGCGCCGCATCGTGGGAACGCTCGCGCGGCGCGGCTACAACCAGGAACTTGTCATGCGCATATCCATCGAGGCTCTTGATGCGCGCATCGCCGAATTAAAGGCATTATGAGTAGCCGGATGGGCCAGTTAGAATGTCCCCCCGTGAGCTCCCCCGAAATCAATAGCCAGCCCCGCACCTATGAGGTGCGGACTTTTGGCTGCCAAATGAACGTTCATGACTCCGAGCGCATCTCCGGTTTGCTCGAGGAAGCCGGCTACTCGGCGGCACCGGATGGCGCCGAGCCTGACCTCGTAGTCTTCAACACCTGTGCTGTGCGTGAGAACGCCGACAAGCGTTTGTATGGAACCCTAGGTGCGCTCAAGAAGACGAAAGAGAACCACCCCGGCATGCAGATCGCTGTGGGCGGCTGCTTGGCGCAAAAGGATAAGGACACAGTCCTTGACCATGCGCCGTGGGTCGATGCGGTATTCGGCACCCACAACATGGCGGCTTTGCCGACACTTCTTGAACGCGCTCGCCACAATGATGAGGCCCAGGTTGAAATCGTCGACGCGCTTGAGGCTTTTCCCTCCGTGCTGCCGGCCAAGCGCGAGTCCGCCTATGCCGGGTGGGTATCGGTCTCCGTGGGCTGCAATAACACCTGTACTTTCTGCATCGTTCCTTCCCTGCGCGGCAAGGAGGAGGACCGCCGCCCTGGCGACATCCTCGCAGAGGTTCAGGCCTTGGTGGAGCAGGGAGTGTCCGAGGTGACGTTGCTGGGCCAAAACGTCAATGCCTATGGCGTCAATTTCGCTGACCCGGACCTGCCGCGAGACCGCTTCGCCTTTTCCAAGCTGCTGCGGGAAGTGGGCAAGATCGAGGGGCTTGAGCGCCTGCGCTTTACTTCCCCGCACCCGGCAGAGTTCACCTCCGACGTCATCGATGCCATGGCGGAGACTCCGGCTGTGTGCCCACAGTTGCACATGCCGCTGCAGTCTGGCTCCGACAAGGTGCTCAAAGACATGCGCCGTTCCTACCGCACGAAGAAGTTCCTAGGCATCCTCGACGAAGTGCGCGAGAAAATGCCGCACGCCGCCATCACCACCGATATCATCGTGGGCTTCCCCGGTGAGACGGAGGAGGACTTTGAGGCCACCCTGGATGTGGTGCGTCGCGCCCGCTTTGCCTCCGCGTTTACCTTCCAGTATTCGCCGCGTCCGGGAACCCCGGCTGCGGTCATGGAGAACCAGATCCCGAAGGAGGTAGTGCAGGAGCGCTTCGAGCGCCTCGTAGCGCTCCAAGACTCCATCCAGGCCGAGGAGAACGCGAAGCTCATTGGCACCGACGTGGAGCTCCTGGTCCAGGCGGAAGGCGGCCGCAAGTCCGCCGAGACCCACCGTCTTACCGGTCGTGCTCGCGATGGCCGCCTCGTTCACTTTGCTCCCGTCGATAGTGAGGGCAAGGACATCTCCACGGAGATTCGCCCTGGCGATGTCGTACATACCACCGTGACGGATGCGGGTTCCTTCTTCCTCGTGGCCGATTCCGGTGTCAGTGAGCACCGCCGTACCAAGGCCGGTGACATGTCGGCTGCGGGGCAGACTCCCACCACGGCGCCGATTGGGGTGGGGTTGGGCCTGCCGGGCGTCGGCAAGCCCAGCGCTCCCGCTGATTCCTGTGGCTGCTAGAAAGGAGTAGGCTCCGATTCTATGAGTGATGACTTGAAGCAGGTGCGCGATGCTGTCGCCGCAGAAAAGCGCGCGGCGAAGACCATCGAACTGGGAAAGCACAAATATGCGCTCATCGTGTCTGTCGTGGTGTGGGTAGCGTATCTGGTGTTGCCTTATGCCGGTGACGCCCGTGGATGGGAAGCACTCTTCGTAGGCGGAACCGCCGAGGGAGTGCGAATTTCACTTATGGAGACCGTTAGCGCCTGGTTAGCGTTGGGTGGCGTGGGAATTCTGACTACCGCTACGATCCTTACGCGGCGGACGTCTGTGGCTCTCGCCGCATGGATGATGGTGACCATCTCCTTTTTCGTTAACTTGTGGGGATTCTGGTACCGCGGCGGTGCCGCTGAGGGGGCATCTATTGGCATGTACGTGGGCGCTGTGTCTACGTTGGTGGCCTTCCTGGTGTACTGCCAAGTGGCGTTGCGCCGCAGCCCTGAGCAGTTAGCCGCCGCGGAGCGCGTGCGGGAAGTCTCGGGGCAGCTTGACCACGTGGGAGTCCTGCAGAACGAAGCCGCGACCGCGCTTCCAGCGGAACAGAACCCGCTGCTTATCGACGACCGCCGCTCGCGCGCCGCCTCACGCCACCGGAGCCAGCAGGGCGAGGAATAAGCGTTCCTAGATTCGTGTTGTGGAGTGCATGGCTACACTCTTTGACTCTTTAGAACTGGGACGACTAACGCTTCCAAACCGCGTGACGATGGCGGCTTTGACCCGGTCGCGCGCAGGGCGCGACGGCGTCCCCACGCAGCTGCATGAGAGGTACTACACGCAACGCGCCTCCATGGGGCTAATCGTGACAGAAGGTGTGTTCCCAGCGGTGACCAGCCGTGCCTTCCCAGGCCAGCCTGGTATCGAGACATCAGAGCAGATAGCTGGGTGGCGTCGCGTGGCGAAGTCCGTTCACGATTCCGGCGGGCGCATCTTCATGCAGGTAATGAATGGCGGGCGTTTGTCTCATGCCAGCCTTCTTGAAGGGGCGGAGCCCGCAGCTCCCTCTGCACTGGCCTCCGGCACCGCGGTGAGAGATTTCGAATCCCGCAAGGAGTGCCCAGTTCCCCGAGCTCTCGACAGCGAAGAGCTGCCGCGCATCATCGATGAGTTCCGGCAAGCCGCACGCAACGCCATTGACGCAGGCATGGATGGCGTAGAGATCCACGGTGCCAACGGCTATCTTTTGCACCAGTTCCTTTCCCCAAGCTCCAATCACCGCGACGATGCTTATGGCGGAAGCCCGCAACATCGCTATCGCCTTGTGGAGGAGATCCTGCGTGCGGTGGCTGAAGAGATTGGCGCGGACCGCCTTGCGCTGCGCCTATCGCCGCAAAACAATATTCAAGGCATTGAGGAAAGCGACGTTGAGGATGTGCGCGCCACCTACGGTGGGCTGCTTCGCGCTATCGAGGACCTCGGCTTGGCCTATGTTTCCTTCCTGCACGCAGAGCCCACTGGTGAGCTCATCACCGAGCTGAGCACTCTTGTTCGCGCCAACGGGAAGACACGCGTCATCCTCAACTCAGGCTTTGGCCGCATCACCCAGCGGGAGGAAGCTGAGCAGCTGGTGCAGTACGGCGATGCCGTGGCGGTGGGGCGGCTGGCCATCTCGAACCCGGACCTAGTCCGCCGCTGGCAGGAGGAATTACCTGTCACCGCGCCGGATGAGAGAACGTTTTACACGGGAGGGGAGCGCGGCTATACCGACTACCCCGTTTACACAGTGAGCTCGTAGGCGCTGCTGGCGGAGATGACGTGCGCCCCGAGGCGGGCATAAAGCGCGTTCATCGCTGGATCGGCCTGGGCCACTGAGCAGTACGCACGGCGAACGGTGGGCCAGTGGTGCGTCACTGCGTACTGAGCGTGCTGTTTGGCGCGCGTGGCGAACCCGCGACGTCGGTATTCACGGTCGGTCACTGTGAGCGTCCACTCGCACACCTCGGGGTCTGCATCGCCGTGGCGGGAGAGTTCCGTGAGGGCGACGACTTTACCTTGGTCGAGAATGCCCACGAGCAGAGTGTGCGCATTGCGGGAGCGCAGCCGGGCGTGGGCCTCCTCGAGGCGCTTCCGCGTCCACACGATGGGCTCGACGCTCAAGTCACCGTAGACCGCGTCGGTGGAGGCGAGGGTGAGCAAGCGGAGGACGTCGTCAAGCAACGCGTCCGGAATGTCGTAGTCCGGCCAGACGTGCGCGCCGAGGACCGGGGAGGTGGCAGCGATGTCGATGTACATCTGGCGCTCGGCGTGCTTCTGGCGAAAGCCCAGTTCGAGGTAGGCCTGCGACATCGGGTCGTATGAGCGGTCCGCGTCCGGCGGGTACAGCATGCCAACCTGGGCATTCTTGCGGCCTAGCTGGCGGGTAAGGCGGAGGGCTTCGCGCGCCAAGGTCCGCGTGACCTCGAGGGCTTCCGGCTCCAGCTCTTCCCCGGGCAGGGGGAGGAGATCGGCGGCGAGGACGCACTCGATGTCGGCGTTATCTGTCTCTTCCAAAAGCGGAAGCGAGATGTGGATGAAACCGTCGAAGTCAATTTCTGGGCTGGGCTCGGCGGCCGAAATAACCGGCAAGCCCAACTCTCCAGCTGGGCCCAAGACGGAGTCTGTCAGACCAACGAGGTAGGTACGCGACTCCGTAGAACCTTGGAGACGCTGGAGCACGCGACGCGGAGAGCCACTGGCCGCGGGATCACCGCTGGCCTCTTGCGCGGCAAGGTTAGCGTCGAAGACGAAGCTGCGGAGACAGTCAGCCGGCTCAGCGTGGGCCGAGCCCGGCGGGGCGACGATGTGAACGAACACTCAGGCTATGCGGCGCGCTTACTTGCCGTTGACAGCAGCCGCGGCGGCATCCGCGAACTCCTGCCACTGCTTGGCCTGGGCGCGCAGATCCTCTGCCTTCTTGGTATTGCCCTTGGCCTCAGCTGCTTCTGCTTGAGCGGTGAAGTCATCCACCTTGGCCTGGAACTGAGCCACGCGGGCCTGGGCCTCTGGATCCGTCCGGCGCCACTCTGAATCCTCGGCATCGCTCACGCGCTTTTCCAGAGCGGAAATCTTAGCCTCGAACTCACGTACCTGATTGCGCGGGACGAAACCAATCTCTTCCCACTTTTCCTGCAGCTCTCGCAGCTTGGCCTTCGCCGCGTCGAGCGACTTGGTGGGATCAATCTGGGAGTCATATTCCGCAATGAGTGCGTCCTTGGCGGCGGCGTTCTCAGCGAACTGCTTGTCGCGCTCATCGTTGACGGCGTTGCGGGCGTTAAAGAAGTGGTCCTGCGCGGCGCGGAAGCGGGCCCAGAGCTTGTCATCGATCTCGCGCGGCGCGCGGCCAGTAGCCTTCCACTCCGTCATGAGGTCGCGGTAAGCGCGCGCCGTCTCACCCCAGTTAGTGGATTCCTTGATAGCTTCTGCGCGCTCAACCAATTCTTCCTTCTTGGCGCGGGCAGCAGCGCGGTTGCGGTCGAGCTCAGCGAAGTGCGAGCCGCGGCGGCGGTTGAAGGAATCCCGGGCGCGGGAGTAGCGCTTCCACAGGGCATCATCCGTGTGGCGGTCGATGCCGCGGATCTGCTTCCATTCCTCGAGGATGGCGCGGATGCGGTCGCCGGCGGCCTTCCACTCCGTCGAGTTAGCGGCGATGTCCTCGGCCTCTGCGGCGAGCTTCTCCTTCTTTGCGATTGCCTCCTCGCGGCGGCGGGCCTTATCGGCCTGTGCTTGTTCGCCGGCTTCGACGGAATGCTCGATGACGGTGCCCAGGCGCTGATCCAAGGCTGCGATATCACCAATTACCGCCTGCGTGGGCAGGGACTCTCGCAGCTCTGCCGCGGTAGCCTTAATCGATGCTGCATCGCCCGGATGTGCATTCAGGCGGGATTCCAGCAGCTCGATCTCGGTAGACAAATCATCGTAGCGCGCGCCAAAATGCGCTAGGCCTTCTTCGGGTGTACCGGCCTGCCATTCACCGATCTTGCGTTCGCCCTCGGGTGCTTTGACATACACCGAACCATCAGCATCAACGCGGCCCCACTGAGTGGGATCGTTCTTCACGGGCTGCACCGGGCGAGCTGCCGGGGCGGACGGAGTTGGGCCGGGACGAGAACCCTTGCGGGGCATGGCTCCAGGGGAAGGAATAGCGGACATGGTAGGAAACCACCTTCGGTACTATCGCGCCGCGCGACACGGCTGCCAGAACTTATGTCACACAACACTACCGTTTCAGCCGCGCAGCCGCGTGTTAACCCCGAAAAACTAACCTTATAGGATGGGAGTCGATGCAGAATCTCATGATTATGCCAGCCTCACCGGCCTTGGCGGAAGAACTCTCACCCAGCGATGATGCCTCGCGTGCGCTGCTCAGTGCTGCGTGCGAGTTGGCCCGTGATGCCGCACGCGTGAGCGGCAGCAGCCCCCTCCAGGTGGACATTGTGGGATCGCGCGATGTGCGCTGGCGTACCGAGCACACAGGGAGCTTGAAAGCATGGGGAGCACCGCAGGTCAACGTCGGCGGCGGGAATTTCCTTCCGGAAATCATGGCCCGCTACGTGCTTAGCCGTGCGCTTAATCTCACTTCCGATGAACCGGGCTTCGTGGTGGAGGATTCTCGCGCTGAGCTCGGTGAGGTTCGCCCCGGGCGCTTGACTGTGGTCTGCGTTGACGGTTCGGCCGGCCTGACCGAGCGCGCGCCGCTTGCGCTTGTCGATGGCGCACGGGATGCACACCTGTGGTGCGAAAGCATCCTAGCGGGAGGGGAAGGCCACTGCGACGAAGAGCGCCTCCGTGCTGCCGGTGTGCTCGAGACGAGCCTCTGGGCGCAGCTGGCAAGCGTGCACCCGCGTCACGCGGAACTGCGGGCGGCGGATTCAACCCTGGGGGTAGGACGCTATGTGGCGGGGTGGCAGTGCTAATGCCTGATATTCAAGCACCCGGCCCAACCCCTATCGCGGTGGTGGGCCCGACGGCCTCCGGGAAATCAGCGCTCGGGGTAGCCCTGGCCCACGAGCTCGACGGGGAAGTTGTCAACGTCGACTCGATGCAGCTCTACCGGGGCATGGATATTGGCACAGCCAAGCTGACAATGGAGGAACGCGAAGGCATTCCGCACCATCAGCTCGATGTGTGGGACGTGACGGAAACGGCGTCGGTAGCGCGCTATCAGGCCTCCGCCATCGCGGATATTGACGGCATCCGTGCACGCGGTAAAACCCCGATTCTGGTGGGCGGCTCCATGCTGTATGTCCAATCGCTCGTGGATAACTGGCAATTCCCACCCACTGACCCGCAGGTGCGGGCCCGCTGGGAGGCACGGCGCCAAGAGATTGGTACCGATGCTCTGCACGCGGAGCTGGCCGCTGTGGACCCAGCGGCCGCAGCCATCATCGAGGACAAAGACCCGCGCCGCACCGTGCGCGCGCTGGAGGTCATCGAGCTTACTGGGAAGCCCTTCAAAGCCAGCCAGCCACCGAAGAATGCTCCGCCCCGGTGGGGGACGATAATCCTCGGTCTGCGCACGGAATCCAGCTGGCTGAACCCACGCATTGAGCTGCGCAGCCGCCTCATGTTCGATAAAGGGCTCGTGGAGGAAGTTGAAAACCTCCAAGCCCACGGTCTGAAGGCTGACTCCACAGCAGGCCGGGCGATCGGCTACGCACAGGTGCTGCAAGCCCAGCGCGGCGAGCTGACATGGGAAGAAGCAGTGGAGCGCACCATTACCGGAACCCGCCGCTATGTGCGCCGCCAGCGTTCCTGGTTCAACCGCGACAAGCGGATCCAGTGGCTCGATGCTGCGACCGAGACGACGCCGCAGGCATTGCGCATCGTGGAAGGACAGTAGACTTTAAACCTATGAAGTTTGCAAAAGGCCACGGAACTGAGAACGACTTCGTCATCGTGGAAGGAACAGAAGCGCTGCCGCCGGAAAAGGTAGTGGCACTGTGTGATCGCCGAGCGGGAATCGGTGCGGACGGCGTGCTGCGCGTTATCCGCGCCGGTCAGCTGCTTGCCAATGGGGAGATTGAGGAACTCGCGCCGGGTATCGCTGCGGAGGACTGGTTCATGGATTACCGCAACGCAGATGGCTCGATCGCGGAGATGTGTGGCAACGGCACCCGGGTCTTCGCACACTGGGTCCGCTCACGGGGGTTGGTGGATACCGATACCTTCACCGTGGGCACTCGCGCAGGGGCCAAGCAGGTGACCGTGCACTCCTTTAACGACACAGCGGCCGAAGTCAGCGTGGAGATGGGCCCAGCACAGGTGCTCGGCGTCTCCACAGCGTCGATGGCGGGGGAGAGCTTTGCCGGCCTTGGCGTAGACGTGGGAAATCCCCATTTGGCGGCGGTTATCCCAGGCCTTAGCGCAGAGGAATTGGCTGGAAAGCGCCTCGAGCAACCGGTATTTGATACGGATTTCTTCCCGGCTGGCGTCAACCTTGAGCTGGTCACGCCCTTGCGGGATGGAACGGTTCACATGCGCGTCTTCGAGCGCGGCTCGGGTGAGACTCGTTCGTGCGGCACCGGAACGGTGGCGGCAGCGTGCGCCGCGCTTGCCGACGCCTCCCGCATCACCGGCAGCGTCCGCGTCATCGTCCCCGGCGGCCAGGTCCAGGTAGAAATCACCGAGGACGGTTCCACGCTGACGGGCCCTTCGCGCATCGTGGCAACTGGTGAAACGTCACTATAGAGCTTTCAGGACGGTGTTTAGCGTCCGTCCTCCTTTTCGTAATTGGTTCCCAAGGCCAAGGCGGCGCGGCGGGCGGCGAGCCAGGCTTCTTTGAGCTCGGCGGCGCGTTCATCGGCTACCTTGAGCAGGGATTCAAGCTCACTTGTCTCGGCATTCGGCGAGTTTACTCGAGCGTCGAGGCGGCGTAAGAAGCGTTGCGCGCCATGCATCTCGTAGTGGAACGCTTCGATGGCGGGGTTGGCGCAGTCGGCGTCGACAAGCGCCGGGCGGTGCAACGTGCGGTCGGCGAGGGACTCTGCGTCGTCGCTCGTGGCAAACGTCGCGTAATCCTCAAGCACTCCCGTGATGTCCTCCACCGTGAGCGCAATAGAAGCCCGCAGTGCCGCATGTTCAGAGGCGTTGGGGCGGGCGTCGGCAAAGAGCCACAGCGCTGCGCACACAAACGCGGCGAGGATAACCCCCGGCAGCTTCAGCGTCAGAATCAACACCGCAGCGGTAACCACGGCGAGAAGCAGCGCAAGGCCGCGACGCTGAGATGCGGAAAAACTCATGTGAACTACTCTACGGAAGTTCTAGTGACCGCCGCAGCCGCCGGAGCCGCAGGCGCACCCGCCTTCGCCGCCGCAGCCGCCGGTAGGCAGCGCGATCGAGGCGGTCAGCATTGCCGAACCCGCAAGAACGGAATCCTTTACCGGGAGGTCTCCAAAGCTCTCGGGCAAGCAGAGATCGAAGGGGAACGCACCATCCATGACCAGATGCATGAAGCGTTCACCGGTGAGCTGGTTGTGGCGCCACTCGGATTCCATGACCCGTGCTGCAAAGGTGCAGCCCGGGGTGGGGGTTTCGGCGCCGGAGCCAGCCGCGACAATGTCCGCGCCCGAGGACTCAAACGTGGCCGGGTAGCTTCCCTTCGCTGCTTCGTAGGCATCTGTGCTGTCGAATGCGGAGACGTTGAGACCCATCGCAGTGAGCTCTACTTGCTGCCACTGCTGGGTGTCTTCGTCAGCGAGGAGCGGGCCCTGCGCCAGATTTGCCGTCGCCTGCGCGAGCACGTTGCCGAAAGGATCAATGATGTCCAGGAAAGCCAAGACATCATTGATCATCGACACGTGGGCGAAGCCCTGGGTAACGCCCTCAAACCCAATGAAGGTGGCGAAAGGCTCGACGGCAAGGATATTGAGCTGCGCGCCGGAAGGATCCGCGAACTGGATAAGTTGTCCCCCGCGAACCTCCCCGGTCACTGCCAGTTGATTGGTGGAAATGGCTGCCTCAACGGCGTCCTGCCAGCGCTCGTAGTTGAGGCCGATGGCCTGCATCTCTGGGTGGGAGGTTTCTTTCACGGTCATGCGCACCATTGTATCTGTCGCAGAGGGGACTCAAAAACCAGCGCTGATACGTCACCGCGCTGCGGCAGTTCGTGGGAACAGGAAGCGGAGATTCCCAGTTGAGAGGGGCAACGTGCAAGAATAGGGAGCATATGACAAAAGAAACCCATGATGATCTCCTCGCGCAGGCTTTTGGTGAGCCCGCGCCCAATTCACAGGAGCCAACTACCGGTGATCTCGACCTTGCGGAGCGCAACGCCTTCCGGCGAGTAAACCGTGAGACCACCATCCGCGCGGAAGACACCACCGATGGCTACGAGGTGGAGTATCGAAAGCTGCGCCTTGAGCAAGTGGTGCTCGTGGGAGTGTGGACCGAAGGTACCGTGGCCGAGGTCGAGGCTACGATGGCGGAGCTAGCCGCCCTGACGGAAACCGCGGGAGCCGAAGTCGTCGAAGCCTTGTACCAGAAGCGAGATAAACCGGATCCGGGCACCTATATCGGTTCGGGCAAAGTGAACGAGCTCAAGGACATCGTGGCTGCTACTGGCTCGGATACCGTGGTGTGCGATGGCGAGCTAACCCCCGGCCAGCTCTCTGCCTTGGAGCGTGCGCTCAACACCAAGGTCATTGACCGCACCATGCTCATCCTGGATATTTTTGCGCAGCACGCCAAGTCCAAGGAAGGCAAGGCCCAGGTCTCGCTCGCGCAGCTGGAATACCTCTATACCCATACCCGTGGTTGGGGTGGAAACCTCTCGCGCCAGGCGGGCGGCCGTGCCGGCTCCAACGGCGGTGTCGGTCTGCGTGGTCCGGGTGAGACCAAGATTGAGACGGACCGCCGCCGCATCCGCACGCAGATGGCCCTGCTTCGCAAGGAGCTTAAGGCGATGAAAACGGCACGTGAGATTAAGCGTTCGCGCCGTGCGTCATCGACGATCCCTCAGATCGCCATCGCCGGCTATACCAACGCTGGCAAGTCCTCCCTCATTAATGCAATGACGGGTGCCGGCGTGCTGGTGGAGGACGCGCTCTTCGCGACCTTGGATCCCACCACTCGCCGCGCCGAGCTTGCCGATGGCCGCCAGGTCGTCTTCACCGATACCGTTGGGTTCGTGCGCCACCTGCCCACGCAGTTGGTGGAAGCCTTCAAGTCCACCTTGGAGGAGGTCCTCGCAGCAGACCTGATGCTGCACGTGGTGGACGGGTCGGATCCCTTTCCGCTTAAGCAGATAGAGGCCGTTAACCAGGTCATTTATGACATCGTGAAGGAGACCGGTGAGGAGGCACCGCCGGAGATCGTCGTGATCAATAAGATTGACCAGGCCGATCCGCTGGTGTTGGCGGAACTGCGTCACGTCCTTGACCGTGACAACGTTGTGTATGTCTCCGCCAAGACGGGGGAGGGCATTGATGAGCTCACCACGCGCGTGGAGCTGTTCCTCAACTCTCAGGATGAACACGTGCGGCTTCTCGTGCCGTTTACCCGCGGGGACGTGATCGATCGCATCCACACCCAAGGCACCGTGCGCGGCGAGGACTACACGGGGGAGGGCACGCTTGTCGACGTCCGCCTGCCAGCTTCCGTCGCCGCCGAGCTCAAAGAATTTCGAGTTTCTGACCAAGACGCTTAGGTTTCGGTGCTCGCGTGAGCCATAATTAAGGCTCGTGAGTAGTTTTGGCTGGGCCGTCCACGGGGACGGAAAGACGATTAAGCCGGGCGCGGTTGTCGCACCCGAAGAACGATTGAGCTGGGGCCGCACCATCGGCATCGGCATGCAGCACGTGGTGGCCATGTTTGGTGCGACGTTGCTCGTGCCCACCCTGACCGGATTCCCGGTCAACACGACGCTGCTGTTTTCGGGTTTGGGAACGATTCTGTTCCTCCTGATTACCCGCAACCGCTTGCCTTCCTACCTGGGCTCCTCATTCGCGTTCATTGCGCCGCTGAGCGCCTCCCAGCAGTACGGCATTGGCGCGCAGGCAGGTTCCGTCCTCGTGACTGGCCTGGTCTTGGTGGCCATTGGTCTCGCGGTGAAGGCGGCGGGCCGAAAGGTCCTCGACGCTGTCATGCCGCCGGCCGTCACCGGTGCCATTGTTGCGCTGATCGGCCTCAACTTGGCTCCCAATGCAGCCACCAACTATTCGAGCCAGCCGCTGGTTGCCACGGTGACGCTGGCGGTCATCATCCTCGCCACTGTCGCTGGGCGGGGCATGGTTTCGCGTCTGTCGATTCTGATTGGTGTCGTCGTCGGCTGGGCTTTCGCGGCCGCCACGGGCAACCTCGGTGAGGGCGCGGTGGAGTCTATCCGCGAGGCGGCTTGGATTGGCTTCCCGCAGTTCCATGCGCCGGAGTTCCACGTTTCAGCCATCGCGGCAGCACTTCCGGTGTTGGTCGTTCTGATTGCTGAAAATGTCGGCCACGTTAAGGCGGTCTCTGAGATGACCAAGCGCGACCTCGATGATCTCGCTGGCGATGCTCTCATCGCGGACGGCCTGGCTACCTCCCTGGCCGGTGGTTTCGGTGGTTCCGGCACCACAACCTACGCGGAGAACATTGGCGTCATGGCCGCCACCCGCGTCTACTCGACGGCCGCCTATTGGGTAGCCGCTGTTACCGCTATCGCGCTGGCCTTCATCCCGAAGTTTGGCGCGCTTATCTTCACCATCCCCACCGGCGTGCTGGGTGGTGCTTGCATCGTCCTCTACGGCCTTATCGGCATGCTTGGCGTGCGCATCTGGATGGACAACAAGGTCAACTTCAACAACCCGGTGAACCTTACTGCGGCGGCAGTGGCGCTCATCGCGGGCATTGGCAATCTCACGCTCGACGTCTTCGGTGTGACGCTCGAAGGTATTGCCTGGGGCTCGGTTGGCATCATCGTGCTCTACCCGGTGATGAAGAAGCTCTACGGCACCATTGGTGAGGGACGCGGCGCGAAGTACTAGAGGCGCTTCCGCCGATTAGCGAGGATAAGGGACCGGAGTAAAGGCACCTTCTGGACGCGTATTTACGCAAAACCCCAGGTGAATGTGTGCAGAAATCTGCATAAGGTGCTTGTACTTCGGTCCCTCTGCGGTATGAGGCAGCGCATCCACATGGTTCTACTCACATGGTTCGGGTCAGAAGGTTTTCTTGGGGTCAAGTGAACCTTCTAGGCACCTCTATATGGTTTCCTTGCCCCCAGCAAAACCGTTTGAGTAGAGCCCGATGACTAGAACCATTTGCTAGACAACCAAGCAACGAAAAGCTCCCGCCACCCTCATCAAAGAGGGAAGCGGGAGCTGCCGTTCTATAAACGGAAAGTGCTTTAGGAAGCGTCGAGGTCCTGCTCGATAAGGCCAGCAATCTTCTCGACAGCTGCCTCGTTCTCGGAGGTCACG
Organism: Corynebacterium sp. HMSC072A02; assembly: GCF_001810085.1. Taxonomy (NCBI): domain Bacteria; kingdom Bacillati; phylum Actinomycetota; class Actinomycetes; order Mycobacteriales; family Corynebacteriaceae; genus Corynebacterium; species Corynebacterium sp. HMSC072A02. The sequence continues at coordinate 190,622 of NZ_KV799847.1, forward strand.
GTGACTTCGTCGCCCTGCTCGGCGCCGAGAGCCATGATCATGAGGGAGGAAGCAGCATCGGTCTCATCCTCGTCCTCATCGCCAACGAGGGTGAGGAAGATGTCCTCATCGAACTCAGCGGCAGCGTCTGCGATGATGGAGGCCGGACGTGCGTGCAGTCCGACGGAGGAACCAACCTTGACGGTCTTAGAAGCCATGATGATAATCCTTTCGAATTACGGTATTTCGTGCTTACAAGTGTACGCGGGTTAAGGGTTAGGCGGCAGCCTTGGCCATGTCAGCCTTCGCTGCAGCCTCTTCAGCAGCCTTGTTGGGCCAGAATCGCTTCATCGCGATGACCGCGATGGTGGACACGATGACGCCGGCAAGGATGGCCACGAAGTACGCCCACGCAGGTTCGATGGCGAAGATAACGAAGATTCCGCCGTGCGGGGCGCGAGACATGACGTCAAGGGACATCGACAGCGCACCAGTGACCGCGCCACCGAGCATCATCGAAGGGATGACACGCAGCGGGTCGGCGGCAGCGAACGGAATGGCGCCCTCGGAGACGAAGGACAGGCCCAGCAGCCACGCGGACTTACCATTCTCCTGCTCCGCAGGCGTGAACAGGTTCTTGCGTACGAAGGTAGCGATCGACAGCGCAATCGGCGGAACCATGCCGGAGGCCATGACGGCGGCCATGATCTTCATGGAGGCCTCGTCACCCGTGGACAGGCCAGCGGTGGCGAAGAGGTAAGCAGCCTTGTTGACCGGGCCACCCAGGTCGGAGCACATCATCAGGCCGAGGATGATGCCCAGAAGGACGGCGGAGGAACCAGACATCGAGGACAGCCAGTTCTGCAGGCCTTCCATGATGGCGGCCAGCGGGGCGCCGAGAAGCAGGTACATGAGCAGGCCAGTGATCATCGTGGCAAGCAGCGGGATGATAACGACAGGCATGAGGGAGCCGATCCAACGCGGTACCTTCCACTTGCCAATCCACAGCGCAACAAAGCCAGCAATGAGACCTGTGACGAGACCGCCGATGAAGCCAGCGCCGAGAGTCACGGCAATGGCACCACCCGCGAAGCCCGGCGCGATGCCTGGGCGGCCTGCCAGCGCGAAGGCGATGTAGCCGGAGAGCGCCGCGACGATGAATCCCATCGATGCTTGACCGATGGCGAAGAGCACGGCGCCGATGTACAGGGCGAACCCTGCCTTCTTGAAGGTCATCATTTCGCCGTCGACCATGACGTCATGGCCCGGCAAGTTGGTCAGCGAGTAGTCGGTGGTGATGGCCTGCCACCCATTAGCCATGTCATATCCGCCGAAGAGGAATCCCAGTGCCAGGAGGAGGCCGCCCGCGGCAACAAACGGAACCATGTAAGAAACGCCGGTCATGATGGCTTGCTGAATACGCTTGCCCCAGCCCAGACCCTGGCCATCTTCCTCAGCGCTAGAGGAGGAAGCGCCGGCAGTTCCTGCCACCTTGTGCGCGTTGGGGTTCTTCGAGGCGGCGATGGCCTCATCGATCATCACGCCCGGTTCGTTGATGGCGCGCTTGACGCCAGATTCGATGACCGGCTTGCCGGCGAAGCGCTCACGGTCACGAACGCCCACGTCGGTAGCGAAAATCACGGCGTCGGCAGCCGCAATCGTGTCTGCCGAAACAGAGGTGTTGTTGGAGGACCCCTGGGTCTCCACGGTGAGCTCGACGTCGTCGCGTTCCTCGGCGGTTTGAGTGAGGGCGTCGGCAGCCATGTACGTGTGAGCAATGCCGGTCGGGCATGCGGTGACGGCCACAATGCGCGTCTTCTTCGACTCTGCAGCCTTGCTCGAAGCAGGAGCCGCTGCCGCTGCACTCGCACCTGCAGTGGATGCTGATTCGGTGGCCGCAGCCTTCTTCTTCGGCTTTTCTGCGTTGACAACGTCGAGGACGAGGGAGACGATCTCTTCTTTGGTCTTCGCAGTTCGAAGGGCTTCCAGGAAGTCCTTCTTCACCAGCGCGCGAGCGAGCTTCGAGAGAATCTTCAGATGGGCCTTGCCACCGCCTTCCGGAGCAGCGATGAGGAACACCAAGTGGGCGTCACCGTCGGGGCCGGAGAAGTCGACCCCGCGCGAGAGACGGGCGAAGGCTAGGGTGGGTTCAGACACGGCAGCAGAGCGGCAGTGCGGGATGGCAACGCCGCCGGGGACACCGGTGCCGGCTTTGGCTTCACGCGCGATGGCCGGGCCTGCCAGCTCGTCCACGGAGGTAGCGCGGCCGGTGTCGTGAACAAGCGAGGCCAGATTGGTAATGACTGTTTCGATGCTGTCACCGAAGTCGGCGTCGAGCGCCACGAGGTCGGTGGTGATGAGTCGTGATGACATCGGTAGGTACTCCTCAGTACTACTAAAGGTCGGTGACGGCAGAAACCGTCGTGTGTTCGATATCTAGTTCTTCGGGGGTTGGAATCTGGGTTCCCGGGAGTGCTGCGGCTGCTGAACCGTAGGCCACAGCCTGGCGCAGGGCATCGGGGTACGAGGCGCCGGAGCGGCGGGCGAGGATATAGCCGGAGAGCGAAGAATCGCCGGCACCCACGGTGGAGCGCAGGGCAATCGGCGGGGGAGTAGCAGCCCATGCTTCATTGGCCGTGACCAGCACCGCGCCAGCGCCGCCCAGGGTGACAAGAACCTCGGGGATGCCGCGCTTGACGACGACCCTCGCGGCCTCAACCACTCCGCTGAAGTCGCCGTCTTCGGCGGCGGCCTCAAGGGCCTGACCATCGACACCTGCAAGCTGGCCCAGCTCGAGGCCGTTTGGCTTGATGAGGTCGGGGCTGGCTACTTCGAGGTTGTCACCGAGAGCCACCATGGGCGCATCAGAGGTATCGACGGCTATGCGGAGGTCAGGGTTGGCTTCGCGGGCTACCCGGATGAGCTGCGTGTACCAGTCGGTGGGAACGCCTTGGGGGAGAGAACCTGCCATGACTAACCACTCGGCGTCGGCGCAGTGTTCTGCGAGTGCCTGTGCAACGGCTTGCTGCACGTCCGTATCGAGCGTGGCGCCGGGGCCGTTGAGCTTGGTCGTGCGGCCATTCGGCTCGGTCAGAGTGGTGTTGGTGCGCACCGCGCTGTGAGTGGGCACGGCCTGCACGGGAATCGATGCCTCGGCCGCGAGGGCCAAGAAAGGATCGGAGGCAACGGCGGGGAGCAGCGCCAAGCTGTCGACGTTGGCGAGCGTTACCGCGTGCGTAACGTTGACGCCTTTACCACCGGCAACGCTGGAGACGGATCCGGCGCGGTGAACAGCACCAGGTTCGAGTTCCTCGTTCAAGCGCACGGTGGCGTCGATGCTCGGGTTGGGGGTCAAAGTAAGGATCATCGTGGAGAATGTCCCCTTTCGCGGAGTGCGTATATTTGGGGCAAACGCGCCTCAGCGGCGTGAACAAGAGCTTCGGTGCGGATTGCCCGTTGTCAGCGTGAAATTAATGTTGCTTAATGTTGATTATTGCCCGTATGTGTCCGAATGTCAATGGAATCACTGTGGGTTTCGTTGCATTTTTGGCCGACTTGTGATGATCTGGAAAGAGAAAACATCGTCTCCGTAAGGAAATGTGTCATGGAAAACGCATCCCCATCCATCATTAAAGGCACCGGCGTCGTCGCTGGCGTTGCATACGCTGAGGCGGTGTGGGTCCGCCCACGCCCAGAACTGCCCACGGCTGGAGAAACCGTGGCGGAAGAGCAACGTGATGCCGAATACGATCGCTTCCTCGAAGCGGTAGATATGGTTGCTAGCCGGTTGGAACAGCGTGCAGCTGGGGCCGAAGGCCAAGCGGCTGAAGTTCTTGGCGCAACCGCCGGAATGGTCAAGGACCGAGGCTGGCACAAGGCAGTGCGCAAGGGTATTCGCGGCGGTAAGAACGCCGAGTATGCAGTTGTGGGGGCCACGGACAGGTTTGTCACCATGTTTGAGGCCGCCGGCGGCGTCATGGCTGAGCGCACGACGGACCTCAAGGACGTGCGCGATCGAGTGATTGCTCAGCTGCGCGGTGAGCAAGAGCCGGGTCTGCCCATGGTCGAAGGGGAGGCTGTACTGCTGGCTGACGATCTAGCCCCGGCGGATACTGCTACCTTGGACACCACCCACATCAAGGCGCTCGTGACCGAGCTTGGCGGGCCAACCAGCCACACCGCGATTATTGCTCGCCAGCTTGATCTTCCCTGCATCGTGGCAGTGGGCGCTAAGCTGCGAACGATTGAGGCAGGCACCCAGCTCTTCGTTGATGGCTCCGTAGGATCGGTGTCCCTCGGTGCAGATCGTGCCTCCGCGCTGAAGGCCGTGGAGGAATACCGTGAGAAGGCGGCACGAGTTGCCCAGTGGCGGGGACCAGCCCAGACCAAGGATGGCCATCGCGTGCAGTTGCTGGCCAACGTTGCTGACGGAAACGCAGCCCGCATCGCCTCTGACTCGCAGGCAGAAGGCATTGGCCTATACCGCACGGAGTTGTCCTTCCTCTCTGCCAGCGAGGAACCGACCGTCGAGGAGCAAGCGCGCATCTACGGCAAGGTTTTCAACGCTTTCCCGGAGTCCAAGGTCGTCGTTCGCACGCTCGACGCCGGTTCGGATAAGCCGATTTCCTATGCCACCTTGGACTCGGAAGAAAACCCCGCATTGGGCGTTCGTGGTTTGCGCATCGCCCGCGACAACGAGGCGCTGTTGACTCGTCAGCTCGACGCTATCGCCCAGGCCGCGGAAAAGCGCGGAGATGGGGCTACGACGTGGGTTATGGCGCCGATGGTGGCTACCGCAGTGGAAGCGAAATGGTTCGCTGGTCTGTGCCGCGAGCGCGGTTTGACCGCCGGCGCGATGATTGAGGTTCCCGCCGCAGCCTTGATGGCGGATACCATCATGCCGCACCTCGATTTCGTGTCCATTGGTACCAATGATTTGACGCAGTACACCATGGCCGCGGACCGTCTGTCGCCGCAGCTGGCCTACTTGACCGATCCATGGCAGCCTGCTGTCCTTCGCCTGATTCAGCACACCTGCGTGGTGGGGCGCGATAACAACGTTCCGGTTGGCGTTTGCGGCGAAGCCGCAGCTGATCCCATGCTTGCCTGCGTGTTGACTGGCCTCGGTGTGACTTCGCTGTCGGCGGCGTCGACTGCGGTGGCTGGCGTCGGTGCGCAGCTGGCTGAGCTCAGCCTTGAGCAGTGCCAGAAGATGGCAGAGGCGGCTGTCAACGCCGAAAGCCCAGCGGACGCTCGTGCCGCAGTGATTGCGCTGCTGGAGGAATACCAGTCCGCTTAGAGCGCTGAATTGCACAGGAGGTGTGCGCCCTCATCATGCGGGGTGCACACCTCCTGAATTGATCTATGGGTGCTGAATTGATCTATTGGTGAAACCGCCTACTTGTCCGCGGCGACAATCACTTCGATGCCGTGCTCGCGCAGAGCCTCAACGTAGGAATCGGGGGCGGCGGCGTCGGTAATGACGACATCAATCTCATCGAGTGATGCAAAGCTGACCAAGTAGTCATTGCCCAACTTCGATGAATCACACAGCACGACAACGCGGTGTGCATTGGTGACGAATGCTGACTTGATAGCCGCCTCTTGCGAATCGGCCGTAGAGAGCCCGTGGTCAATGGTTAGCGCATTGGTTCCGATGAAGGCGACGTCGGCACGCATCAGGGCCATGGTGCGAAGCGCAGTGTCACCGACGACGGCCTGGGTAATCGCGCGCACGGTGCCACCCAGCAGCTGGACGTCAGATACCCCGTTGCTGGCTAGTGAAAGAGCGATCGGGAGACTATTCGACACAATGCTGAATTGCCCGGCCGAGTAGCGCTGGCCTATGAGATCGGCAAGCGCATTCGTGGTGGTTCCGGCATCGAGAAAGATGCTGCCGCCGTCGGGAAGCTGCTCCAGTGCGGCGCGTGCGATTGCCATTTTGGCGCCCGTGGCCGAACGTTGGCGAGTATCAAGGGTGAATTCGGCGGTCTGGAAGGATTGGGAGGCGACTGCACCGCCATGAACTCGGTGCACAACTCCCTCTCGGTCCAAGACTGCGAGATCGCGGCGAATCGTCTCAGCGGTGACATCGAAGCGCTCGGAGAGCTCGGTGACATTGACTCGTCCTTCTACAGCGGTCAATGACGCAATTTGTCGGCGACGCTCTTCTGCGTACATGGTTCCTCCAAATGAAGTCTGCCTGTGGTGGTCACTGCGCCCGCCGGTGAAGGAAAACGGGGCTGGGGCATGTGAACGAAAAGAACAACGGATGTTGTGGCGATACTTCTATTGTCCCACTGAATGCGAACAAAACGGAACTAAACAAAGAAAAGCTCACATCGAACGCGTGCCTTAGTCACTAAAACCTACGGTTGTACTGCAAGTATCCGAATGTGTGATCTCGGACGCTAAAACGGTCGAAATCGGGCATGTACACACACAAGGGGGTAAAAAGAAACAATCCCCCAGTCCGGTTCGCCCGCACCGAGTGGGTGATTGGTGTGGAGCGGGGAAGGCCTGAGGGAGCGCTGAGGTGGATGGTTTCTAGAGTTTGCGGAACACGGATACTACTTTGCCCATGATTTCGGCTTCATCGCCCTTGATGGGTGAGTAAGCGTCATTGTGGGGGAGGAGCCATACACCGGAGGAATCTCGGTGAAATTCCTTCACGGTCGCTTCTTCGCCATCCAAAAGTGCGGCTACGAACTCGCCTTCTTCTGCAACAGACTGCGAGCGAATAATAACCCAATCCCCGTTGAGGATTCCTGCATCCTGCATTGAATCTCCCACGACTTGCAGCATATATAGTTCGCCGCTGCCTAGGATTTCACCCGGCATGGGGAAGTAGGCGTCGATGTTCTCCTCGGCGGTGATGGGGGAACCAGCAGCAATGCGGCCCACAACAGGAATGTAGTTTGGGGTGGCGGCGTCTTCGGGTGCGTCAGGGGTGGAGGTTCCCGATGGTGCGATTGCCTGCCCGGTCTTTCGTCCGGGCTTTTTGGGGTCGTCGGCGCCGGGGAAATGGCGCACATCAACAGCTCGTGGCTTGTTTGGATCGCGGCGAAGGAAGCCCTTCTCTTCCAGCTGCTTTAACTGATAGGCCACGGACGAGGTGGACTGGAGGCCTGTTGCGTCACCGATTTCGCGGATGCTTGGCGGATAGCCGCGCAACATTACGGCGTCATGGATTACTTCCAAGATGCGGCGTTGGCGAGGGGAAAGTGAATCGAGGGAAGGGTGGTCGCTTCGCTTCGGATTGCGGGCCATTCTTGCTCCTAGGAACTGTCGGGGTGTGCAGAGTTGATGTGCGCGGCTTTGGCGTGCCGGACATAAGTGGGAGTGGGCTGCTGGTGATACTTCCGCTTCCCTTTTTAGCACGGAAAGAAAAAATGTTCGACTAACGCCGCCCGAGTGTGGACAAATTTTCGAAGGCCTGCTATAAATCGAACATACACACCAAATCGAACGGTTGATCGAAGGTGATGTTCGAAGATGTCGGGCTTGGTTCGTACACTTCGGGCATTGTCTCAATGAATAAGGAAGACCTAGAAAGGAACCGTCATGGCTATCGCATTAAACAATGCCTCTGTACTGCGCGGGGTGGCCCTCGAGAAGTCTAGCAATCGGACTGTGCTAGTGCCGCCAGCGGCGGTCTGGGATCCCGCTCAGTCTCGGTCGCTCACGTCTGATGCCCCGCGCAACCTTCCATATGGGCCGTCTCGTGTTCGAACTCTTGCCGTAAACGATAGAACACAGTGCCGTCCAGAAATTCCGGTGAATTCCCAGGTTTCGGCCGCCGGGGCAACATCGGGCAGCCGTCGTAGTCGGTCGAACGTAGGTAACTATGTGCTCGGAGCAGTCTTTGGCGCCGCGGTATTCATCGGCACAGTATGGGGTGGCCTCAGTATCGATAGTGAGGTTGACAGTGCGAGCACCTCTTCGACCACGACGGTCGTGTCTTCGCGCTAGAATTCCTTGGGCCAGCAGCATGTGCGCATTGGTCGAAAGGAAGGATACGGCACTGTGTATTGCCCGTTCTGTCACAACGAACAATCACGCGTTATTGACTCGCGCGTAATCGACAGCGGAACCTCGATCCGGCGGCGTCGCGAATGCGCCGCGTGCAAAGGTCGCTTCACCACCATCGAGAAGGCAGTCTTGTCAGTAGTCAAGCGAAATGGCTTGGCTGAGCCTTTCAGTCGCGACAAGCTGATCCGAGGCGTCAAACGCGCATGCCAGGGGCGCGACGTTAGCGATGATGCTTTGAAGAAGCTCGCTCAAGAAGTTGAAGAGACCGTGCGCAGTCACGGCTCCTCGCAAGTCAACGCCAATGACATCGGCCTTGCCATCCTGGAACCTCTGCGAGATCTCGATGAAGTGGCCTACCTGCGCTTTGCGTCCGTGTATAAGTCTTTTGAAAGCGCCGACGACTTTGAATCAGAAATCCGCCTCATGCGTCGGCGCGACCGCGATAGCTTTTAGCGTAATTTATCCACTGCCTTTTGGATTCTCCTCAAAGACACCGCGTGGGCAGTGCCCAGGCGTTGTGCGAAGAGCGATACGCGCAGTTCCTCAATCATCCAGTAGATGTCTTTAACCTCTCGCGTCTTTTCACGGCCAGGAGGCAGGGAACGCAACCGATTGGCCACATAGGCTTTGGCCTCGTCGACGTCTGCCTGCCGGTCAGCATCGCGGTCCGGGTCCACGTTCATTTCCTCAAGCCTGATGCGCGAGGCCTGGATATAGCGCGGTAGATGGCGCAGATGTTGGATCCCGTGGACGGTGATGGCGTGCGCGGGCAACAGGAAATTGAGCTGGGCCCGAATATCATCGATGGCCGGCCCCTCCCAGTGCTTCAGCTCAGCATTCAGATTGGAATACTCTGCCAGGCCCGGCGCAATTGCAACGACTGCCTGGCGCACTCTGCCCGGGACCTCCGGTTTGACCGCGTTGAGCAATGCATTGAAGTCACCGGGGGTGCGCACGGGGCCGCCCTTTTCCATCATGATGTCGCGTACTGCGGCTACCCGGGCATCGCTGACAAGTCCTTCCGCCCCGCCGTGGGGGTAGGAGTCGACGGCTACCCGCTGCTGTAGAGGAAGCCCTTTGACCATCTGCTGCGTATTCACCGTAATTTCTCGGAGCAGCAAGGTTAGGGTGGTGGTGATCATGGAGGCGTCGGCAGCCGCCTTGGTGGGATGGACCTTGAGCGCCACGCCGTCCTTGGTCGCTACGAGCGCGGGGTAGGCGGTGACCTCATGCCCATCGACGACGGTTACCACTTCCTCATCGATGGCGCCGAGCGTATCCTCCGTCCATTCCTTGACCGCAGTGGATTCGGCGGCGCGGCCAACGCGTGAGACCGAGGAGGAAATGTGGCCGGCTTGGCGTTGGACCAGAGCCTGCAAGTTGCGGTCTGAGTCGATGACCTTGCCCCGCTTGTCCACTGCGGCATAGTTCATGCGCAGATGCGGAGGGAGCTGGTCGGGGCGGAAATCGCCGGCGTTGATGCCTTGGCCGCCCATCTCTTGCAAAATCGCAGCGAGTTGCTCGGTGAGTGTGCCCTCATAGGGCAAGAGCTTGGGCAGTGCGCGTTCAGCGAACTCGGGTGCCGGAACCACGGTGCGTCGAAGCGCCTTCGGCAGCGAGCGAATGAGCTCAGTTACGAGCTCTAGACGTAGGCCCGGTACCAGCCAATCGAAGCCTTCTGTGTCCAACCCCGCGAGGAGCGGGACGGGAACCATGAGCGTGACACCGTCGAGTGGATCGCCCGGCTCGAACTTGTAGGACAAGTCGTAGTCGATGCTTCCCTTCAACCAGCGGTCGGGGAAGGCATCCTCGGTGACATCGTGGTCCTCCTCAAGGAGCGCTTCTGGGTCGAAGTCCAAGGAATGCTTGTTCTTCTGCTTTTTCCACCAGGAATCGAAATGCCGAGCGGTGGTGACAGACGCAGGGATTCGCTGATCGTAGAAATCGAAGAGACTGTCTTCGTCCACGACGAGTCCGCGCCGGCGGGCCTTCTCCTCATATTCGGAGGCCTCGGCGAGTTTGCGCTTGTTGTCGTGGAAGAAGTGGTGGTGGGTGGTCCAGTCGCCGTCGACTAGCGCGTTACGGATGAACATATCGCGCGCTGCCTCAGGATCCACGCGGTGATAGGGCACGGTCCGGTCGGCGACAACAGTGACGCCATAAAGCGTCGAGCGTTGGGTGACGACCGCAGAGCCGCGCTTTCGCGACCACGTCGGGTCAGAATAGTTGTGCTTCAGCAAATCCTTCGCCAGCTTTTCAACCCATGCTGGGTCGATGGCAGCAACGTCGCGCGCCCACAGGCGCGACGTTTCCACCAACTCAGCCGCCATGACGAACTCGGGCGGTTTCTTTGCCAGTGCCGATCCGGGGAAGACGAGGAAGCGGGTATTGCGTGCACCAATGAACTCCTTAGAGTTGCCATCACGCGCGCCGATATTAGACAACAGTCCAGAAAGCAAGGCCATATGGATGTCATCGGGGCGACGCTCTGTGCTTTCCTGGGCTTTCCACCCGAGCTGCTTGGCGACGTCCCGCAGCTGCCGCACCAGATCGAACCACTCGCGGATGCGCATATAGTGCAGGAAGTCGGCCTTCATCCGTTTGCGGAAAGCATTGCCGCTCATCTCATCGCGAGCTTCCTGGACAAAGTCCCACAGGTTGAGCATGGCCACAAAGTCGGAGGTTTTATCCTTGAAGCGGGCATGTGCCTGGTCGGCTTGAGCTTGCTTGTCGCTGGGCCGCTCGCGCACATCTTGAATCGTCATGGCAGCAACGATGACCATGACGTCGTGGAGACACCCGGAAGTCTTGGCCTCGACCAGCATGCGGGCCATGCGTGGATCTACGGGGATGCGGGCAAGATCGCGGCCTATTCGGGTCAGGACAGGTAGTCCGTCTTTTTCTTTGCCCTCGAGGGCGCCCAGTTCGTGCAGAAGAAGTAGGCCGTCTCGTACGGCCTTCGGCTCAGGGGGTTGGACGAAGGGGAAGTCAGCAATGTCACCAAGGCGCAGCGAAATCATCTGTAGGATGACGCTGGCCAGGTTGGTGCGCAGAATCTCGGGATCCGTAAACTCCGGGCGGGATAGGAAGTCCTGCTCGCTGTACAGCCGGATGGCGATGCCATCCGCAACGCGGCCACAGCGGCCCGAGCGCTGGTTGGCGCTTGCCTGGGAGATCGGCTCGATGGGGAGGCGCTGCACCTTGGTGCGCGTGGAATAGCGCGATATACGCGCCGTTCCCGTATCCACGACGTAGCGAATGCCGGGCACCGTCAATGAGGTCTCAGCAATGTTGGTGGAGAGCACGATGCGCCGTCCGCGGTGCGAGCGGAAAACGCGATGTTGTTCCTGGTTGGACAGGCGTCCGAAGAGCGGAGTGACCTCCACGTTGCGCCAGTGGCGCCCCTCGATGGCCTCCATGGCGTCGCGGATATCGCGCTCTCCGGGGAAGAAGCACAGAATATCTCCTTCGCCTTCGGCCATGAGCTCCTCGATGGCTTCGCAGAGGGCGTCGAGAGGATCGAGGTCGATGGTCTTGCCGCCCGATTCGACCTCGAGCGGGCGGTAGCGGATCTCCACGGGGTAGGTGCGCCCGGAGACCTCGATGATGGGGGCAGGTTTGCCCCCAGCGTCCGCGAAGTGTTCGGCGAAGCGCTCGGGATCAATCGTTGCTGAGGTGATGATGACCTTCAGATCCGGACGCTTGGGAAGCAGCCGCTTGAGGTAGCCCAAGAGGAAGTCGATGTTGAGTGAGCGCTCGTGTGCCTCATCGATAATGATCGTGTCGTAGGCATTGAGGAAACGGTCGCGCTGCATCTCTGCCAGCAGGATGCCGTCGGTCATGAGCTTCACGGCGGTGGTGGAGGAGACTTTGTCATCGAAGCGAATGGCATAGCCGACTGTGTCCCCGATGGACTGATCAAGTTCTTCTGCAATGCGCTCGGCGACGGTACGCGCTGCTAGTCGCCGCGGCTGGGTATGGCCAATGAGCCCCCGCCGGCCGCGGCCGAGTTCCAGGCAGATTTTTGGAATCTGTGTGGTCTTTCCCGAACCGGTTTCACCAGCGATGATGACTACCTGATTCTTTTCGATCGCCTCGGCGATATCGTCGCGGCGTCCGGTGACGGGAAGCTCCTCGGGGTAGGTAATCGGCGGCACGTTGGCATCGATGGTGCTCACCTTGTCTTGGGCGGCTGTGATATCGGCCTGGATCGCAGCCAGGGCCTTGGGAGAACGAGCCTTGCGCAGGCGGCGACGGAATGCGCGCTCATCACTCAAAGAAACTGTTGTGAGAGCGCCGTAAAGATCTTCGCGAGTAGCAGTCATAGTTGACCTAAAAGTCTACTCGGAAGGCTAGTCGCTCACAGGTCCAGGTAGAGAAATTGGTACCCTCGTGGTGACTGTGTGAACAATGATTAAAGAAGGGCACAATCAATGACTAATCCTTTTGGTTCGAATCCGGAGGACAACGGCTCCAACGGAGGGTTCGGAAGCAACCCGCAGAACGGCCCCAGTAATTCCTCCGGGAACACTGGTGGACTTCCAAAGTATGAACCCACCAGCCACCCAGAAGACCAGGCTGGTTTCGGTCAATCCGGCAACTATGGCAACTATGGCGGCGGAGCTTACGGCTCTCAGTCCTATGGTGGGTACGATGCTGGCCAGCCGGGTTATGCCGGTGCGAGCTATGGGAATAGCTCCGGTCAAGAGGGCCTCGGCCCAGGTGCCGGTCCGGCCTATACGGGTCCAGTCAGCGCTATCGAAGCGATCAAATGGGGATTCAAGGCCGCGCTCGGCAACGCACTTTTGTGGGTGTTGGGAGCCGTCGTCGTGCTTGCTATTCAGTTTGTCCCACAAGTTGGAATCAGCGTTGGTGCGCAGAGTGCCGATGGGGCGGAGACCTCCGTCATGTTGGACCTCTTCTCCTTCGCGGTGTCTATCCTGTCCTTTGTCATTTCTCTGGTTGTTTATCGTTTGGCCTACCGTGAAATCGATAAGCCGAGCCCCACATGGGGAACCCTGTTCCAGGGAGTTCGCTGGGTGCCGCCGCTGGTAGTGAATCTTGTCTTGGGCATTCTCGCAGCGATTGCCCTGGTGATCGTCATCGTCGTCCTGTTTATGGTGGTCCTCGGCGGTGTGGAAGGTACGGACCTCCAGAACCCAGAGCAGCTCAGCCAGAGCGATGTTTTCGCGCTCGTTGGCTCCATCTTTGGTGGGCTCCTTGTAGTGATGTTGATTGCGCTGTTTATTCAGCCCTTCTTTACCCTCATGCCCTGGTTGGCAGCCGATACTTCCTCGATCGGCGAGGCTTTCTCCCAGGGACTCAAGCTGGGCAAGGAAAACTACAGCCACCTTTTGCTGTTTATTGTCCTGTCTGGCCTCTTGGGTTTCGCGTCCCTTATTACCTTGGGCTTGGCTCTGATTATTATCGCGCCGGCCCTTCAGCTGGCGACAGCGCACCTGTGCCGCCAGTGCCAGGGTCGTTATGCTCCCGCAGCTTAAGGTCTAAACCAGACCTATAACGCAACGCCGCCTAAGCTTTCCGCTTGTTTAGCCACCGCCTACCGAGGCGGGCCGGGCTACAAGAGGTAAGCCAACGGCGGCGTTGTAGTTTTTAATGCCATCAGAGTTGGGGGGCTCGAATTACGAGGTCGGGAAGAGGGCTCGGGAGCGTTCCGCAGCGTCCTGGAAGGCGGCGGTGACCAAAGAGCCAAAGGCGCGAAATTCATCAGCGCGGGCAGCAGACGATCGGAAAACGAGTCCAACCGGGCGCTCCGCTGTTACCGTGGGGGCGAAACGGGCGACCGCAAGCTGCGGGTTTTGGCATTCCGTTGCGAGCGCTGATTCAGGGACAAGGGTAGTGCCTAGATTTCCCATGACGAGCTGCAGGATAGTGGTCAGCGACGATGCTCGGGTGACGGCATTGGTGGCTTCGGAGGGGTTTACCTTGGCGCGACGGCATAGGTCGAGGACTTGGTCGCGGAGGCAGTGGCCGTCGTCAAGCAGCAAAAGGTCAAGGTCTGCAAGCTCTTCGAGTGTGAGATCCTCGCGCCCCGCGAGCGGGTGTCCTGCCGGTGTTACGACGGTAAAGGATTCGCTATAGAGAGGAGTCTCGACCATCCCGGTGGCCTCGGTGGGCAGTGCGGCCACAGCGAGGTCTAAGCTGCCCTCGCGCAGCTTGTCTAACAGGTGTTGAGTCTGTTCCTCGACGAAGCGTGGTTCTAGATCGGGGTAGGTTTCGCTGATGGATTTCAGCAGCCCCGGCAAAATATAGGGCGCGATGGTGGGGATGATTCCGATGGTGAGGGGGCCAGTTAACGTACCGCTTGCACCGTGGGCTTGGCTGAGGAAGGCATCGGACGCTTCGAGCGTTGCCTTGGCGTAGGGGAGGAGCGCCTCGCCGGTGGACGTCACGATGACTTTGCGGGTAGAGCGCTCGATGAGCTGGACTCCCAAGCCTTGTTCGAGGGCGACGAGTGCTTGGGAGAGCGAAGGCTGGGAGATATCGAGTTTGGCGGCCGCGGAGCCAAAGTGTTTGTTCTCCGCAATCGTGACGAAGGTGCGCAACTGGGCGAGGGTTGGGCGATACTCCTTATTGTTCATGCCTATAACTCTAACATCTCTAATTCGTCGGGCCTATTGACGTGCGAGGGGGTTCGTGGCATACTTAACAAGCGAGCGGCTGCGTACCAGCTAAAAGGTAGAATGGTGTGCGGTCGTAGAGATTTACATCACTTTTGTGCATTGTTGTGACTATTGAAGGAGTTGAATCTTCTATGCCTATCTTGACCGTTGGTGAGAAGTTCCCAGAGTTCGAACTGACTGCGCTGAAGGGCGGCGACCTCCACGACGTCAACGCTAACCAGCCGGAGGATTACTTCGAGCAGGTGTCTTTGGACAAGTACCAGGGGATGTGGAAGGTTGTATTCTTCTACCCGAAGGACTTCACCTTTGTGTGCCCGACTGAGATCGCAGCCTTCGGCAAGCTGGATGAGGAATTCCAGGACCGCGATACCCAGATCCTCGGCGGCTCCACCGACAATGAGTTTGCGCACTTCAACTGGCGTGCAACCCACCCGGAGCTGAAGGAAGTCCCGTTCCCGATGTTCTCTGATATTCGCCACGACCTCATCCGCGCCCTCGGTGTGGAGAATGCCGACGGTGTTGCTGACCGCGCGACCTTCATCATTGACCCGGACGGTGTTATCCAGTTCGTGTCCGTGACCCCGGACGCTGTGGGCCGCAACGTTGATGAGGTTCTGCGCGTGCTCGATGCGCTGCAGTCCGAAGAGGTTTGTGCCTGCAACTGGGAGGCTAATGACCCGACGAAGAACATTGACAAGCTCGAGGTCGTTCAGTCCGCACTGTAAGACAACGCTAAGCACAACCGTCCAACCATAAAGGAGTTACTCAGTGTCCATCGACAACCTGAAGTCCGCACTTCCGGCGTATGCCAAGGATCAGAAGCTCAACATCGGTACGCTGACGCGTACGACCGAGCTGAATGAGGAGCAGCTGTGGGGCAGCTTGGTCGCTGCTGCGGCCGCCACCCGTAATGATCTGGTCCTGAAGGAGATTCTTGAGGAAGCCCGCGAGCACCTCAGTGAAGAGGCAGTTGACGCAGCTCTCGGCTCCGCCACGGTGATGGCTATGAACAACGTGGCCTACCGCGCAAAGAGCTGGTTGGGCGATGATTTCGCTCAGGTCAAGTTTGGTCTGCGCATGAACATCATTGCTAAGCCTGGCGTAGACAAGGCAACGTTTGAGCTGTGGAGCACCGTTGTCTCCGCTATCAACGGCTGCGAGCACTGCTTGACTGCACACGCCAATACTCTGTTGGAGGAGGGCGTGACCAAGGAGCAGATTTGGGAAGGCGTCAAGGTCGCAGGCGTTGTTCAGGCTGTGGCGCAGGCGCTGCAGGCTGAGGCTGTGCGCTCCGCTGAGTAGATAAACAGCATGCCTTCTTAGGCGCACGATAGAGAAGTCCCACTCCCGTGATTATGTACAGGGGAGTGGGACTTTTTGTGCCTCAAAGGGCTGGGGAGGTTTGCGGCCTTCTAGCGGATGACCCCGCCGAAGGCAACGCCGATGCCATAGGTAATGGCTAGCCCGAGCGCGCCACCAATGACGAGGCGGAAGACGGAACGTGCGGCATTTGTACCGGCGAGGCGAGCAGACACGTAGCCCGTAATCGCCAGGGCAATGAGAGTGATCACGGCGACGACTGCTGCGGCCATGCTCATCGGGGCTATAAAGATTGACAGGAGGGGTAGCGCTGCACCGGCAAGGAAAGATACTGCCGACCAGAAAGCGGCGTGCCAAGGGTTCGTCAGGTCCTCACCATCGATGCCCATCTCCAGCCTCAGGTGTGCCTCCAAGAGCCTATCTTTGGCGGCGATCTCATGTGCGGCGGTGTCTGCGGTAGCGGTGTTCATGCCGTAGTCAGCCAACATGGATACGAGTTCGGCGTGTTCTTGTTCAGGAAGCTCCGCCAGTTCGCGAGTCTCCTTGGCTATCATCATCCGTTCGGAGTCACGCTGCGCTGACACCGAGACGTATTCTCCCAGCGCCATCGACGCGGCTCCCGATACGGTTGCGGCCAAGCCGGCGGTGAGGATGGCGCTTGCCGACGCCCCCGACCCCACGACGCCGAGCAGAAGTGCAGCGACGGAGACGATGCCGTCATTGGCGCCGAGAACTCCCGCCCGAAGGGAATTTAACCGCGCGTTGTGTGAATCGCCATGGGGCTCATTGGCATGGTGTGCCATTTCCAGCTCCTTGAATCCTAGAGAACTGCTCTTACTCCAGTATCGTCGCTGGTCAGAGTCCTGTAAAGCGTGTATAGGCTTCGCTGTGTGTAGGGAGTGAAGGCTTAGGTAATCGTTCCCGTCCACTCACCGCAGGGGATGCCGTCCACTGACAGGCCCATCGTGAAGACTTCCTCTTTTAGATTAAAGTGGGCGGTGGGCAGCGTGATTGCGAGTGCCTCGGGGGAGTAGTTGTATTGATAATCAACTGGACGGTGGGCGTCCCTCGTGTCTTCTCCGTATGAAGCGATCTCCATCGAGCTGAGGTTGGCTTGCTCGAAGTGGGCGATGAGCTGAAGGTCGAGGGTGTGCAGCTTAAAGACGACGTCACGGTGGTGGGGCATGCCTCCGAGGAGCCAATGCACAGTGACTGAGTCCTCATGCGTCTCAAAACGAACGCCGGCAAGGTGGATGCTGGTGGCTGGGGATTTTGGGTTAGTCATAGTGGCGCCCACTGTACTCCCCATGTCGCTACTTGAAATCGAGGGAAAAGTATTCAGATTTGGTTAAGTGCAGAACCTTTTCAAAGAGCCAGCAAAAGAGCAGCGCAAGGGCGAGGGGAAGTACGACATAAACGAAGGTAATGATCATCACGTTGCCGGCGCTCCATCCCCACCCTTCGTAATTGAGAGCCGCCAGCGGGCCCATGAGTCCGGAAATTCCGAAACCGGCGGAGATTGGTGTGCCCGAGATCCCTAGAGCGCCACCAATGCCGCCCAGGATTGCGGCGGAGCAAATAACGGGAAGGAAGGTGACAGGCTTGGACAACATGTTGGCCATCTGCACTTTGGGAGAGCCCAGAACATGCAGGATGGAGGTGGCGAAGCCGTTGACGCGCCAGCCGGCAACGAGGAGCGTGAACCCCGCAGCAACGGCTCCGAGGTTGGCGGTGCCAGAGGCGATGCCGTCGATAAAGATGGCGGTAGCAATGCCGACGGTGGAGACTGGGGAGACGATCATGACTGCAAAAAGAACAGCGAGGACTACACCCATGAGGACCGGCTGCAAAGTTGTCGCACCGTTCACGAGGTCACCAAGCCACAGCGTAAAGACCTTGACGATGGGGAAGGTGATAACCCACCCGATGCTGCCCGCAACGAGCGTCACAATGGTGGACAGCAGCAAGATGGAGTAGTTCTTGAGCCTATCGCCGATGAAGAGGAGCAAACCAACTGCCATGGCTGCGGTTAATCCAGAGTTGATGACGAGCCCGGTGCCTTTGAGGAAGAAGCCGCCTTCGGGATTGACGGTGGCCACCCCGGAGCCGCAGAAAGAAGCAATGCCCACGGCTGCGGTCTGAATCGGCGTCATCTTGAATTCGATGCCTACGAGGACACCAATCATCACAGGTAAAAGGCTGGCGGCTAGACCCGTCAGCGCTATTACTGTGGACGCGCCGGACCAGAAGGGGAGCAGCGCCTTGGCCAACTCGCCGAGCAAGGCCTGCGGGACGAGCGACACGACGACGGCGATCGAGATGCCGTTGAGAACCTTCATGGTGAAGGATCCGAGGGTGAGATGCTCGGCCGCGGGCGCGGCGCTGGCGTGGGGGATGGGGGAAAGCTGGCGTTCGTCTATCTGCTGTGGCGTACTCATTCCCCAATCATACGCATAATATGCGGTTGACGGAGAATAATAACAAAGAAAGGGCGTATTTAAATTCCCTAGTATTCCACGCGTAGTTCGGACAGCCGGACTTCACCAGCCTCATCGGAGGCATCCAAATCGACAGTGCCAACGATGTGGTAGGAGTTGTCCCCCTCTGGGTCCTTGAGGATCTGCCGGACGGTCCACGATCGTGAACCCCCGACGCTACGAGCCCCTGAGCCCTTGGCGCCCTTGTCCAGGACAAAGTACTCCGGGCCCCGTGCTGCTGGCCCAGTATCGATGTCATCGTAGTCATCGAAGTAGTCATCGAGAGCTTGGCCAAAGTCGGGGATCTCCTCCAAATAATCCAACAAATCTGCCAAGCGATCTTCCTTCTCCAAGGCAAAGAGCTGCGCGAGCCGGAAGAAGTAGTTGCGCACCATGATGCCAAAGGCACGCTGATTGGCTGTCAAGGCGGTGGGATCCTCAACGCCGAAGGCCAATTCGCGGTCCAAATCCGCCTGGGAAATGGGGGAGTCCTCGCCGGCCATTTCAGCCCACTCGTCGACGAGCGAAGAATCAACCTGGCGGATAAGCTCTCCGAGCCAGACGATGATGTCCTCGAGCTCCTCGGTAAGGAACTCGGCAGGGATCGACTGTTTGAGCGTGCGCCAAGCATCAGTGAGGTAGCGCAGGATGACGCCTTCAGAGCGGGCGAGTCCGTAGGTGGCGACAAGGTCGGAGAAGGTCATGGCGCTCTCTAGCATGTCGCGAACCACGGACTTAGGACGCAGCTCAAATTCCTTGGCCCAAGGATTGGTTTCGCAAAAAGTGTCGTAGGCCTGCTCCAAGAGCTCTTCGAGTGGCTTCGGCCACGTGATGTCTTCCACGATGGCCATGCGTTCGGTGTAGTCCACCCCGTCTGCTTTGAGCGCCGCGATCTCCTCGCCACGGCGTTGCTTTTGCTGAGCAATCAGGACTTGGCGAGGATCATCGAGCACCGCCTCGAAGACGGAGATAACGTCGAGTGCATACGTGTCCGAATCCGGATCCAGCAAGGTGAGCGCCGCCAACGCGAAGGGCCCCAAAGGTTGATTCAAGGCAAAATCGCGCGGCATTTCCCGCACCACGTGGTAAGGGCGGCCATAGATATCGAGGCCCTTGGTGGATTTTTGGACCACGCCTGAATTGAGAAGCCCTCGAAACAGGCTCAGCGCCGTTAAGATGTCTTCGTTCTGGCGCGCACGCGTGTTGTGGCTCGTACGCAGCAGGTGTTTTAGGTGTTCGTAACCGTTGCCGTGGCGGGCGAGCACATTGAGCAGCATGGAATTGGAGACTCGGAATTGGGAAGTGAGCTGCTCCGGTTCGGCGTCGATAAGCCGGGCATAGGTCTGTTCCGACCACGAAACCTCGCCATCGCGCGCGGACTTCTTCTTCAGTTTCTTTAGGCGCGCCGGGTCATCGCCCACGCGCCGCCGCGCTTTGGCGTTTTCGATCTCGTGCTCCGGCGCCTCTACGACGACCGTGCCTTCCGTGTCATAGCCTGCTCGGCCGGCGCGACCGGCAATCTGGTGAAACTCGCGGGACTTGAGGATCCGCTGACGGGTTCCGTCATACTTGGCCAGGCCCGTCATCAACACCGTGCGGATCGGTACATTGATGCCAACACCTAAAGTGTCGGTACCGCAGATGATCTTGAGCAGACCCTTTTGGGCCAACCGCTCCACCAAGCGCCGATACTTCGGCAACATGCCGGCATGGTGTACACCAATTCCCTTACGAAGCAGCTTAGACAGGTCCCTGCCGAACGTCGTGGTGAATCGGAATCCCGCGAGCTCAGCGGCAATGGACTCCTTCTCCTCTGAGGTGATGATCTTTGACAGCGACGTCAATGCTTGCGCGCGCTCTGAGGCCTCGCGCTGGGAGAAGTGGACCACGTAGACAGGTGCCTTGCCACCAGCGAGCAATTCCTCGATGGTTTCATGGACAGCGGAAAAGACGTAGGAGAAGTCCAACGGGACCGGGC
Organism: Corynebacterium sp. HMSC072A02; assembly: GCF_001810085.1. NCBI lineage: Bacteria > Bacillati > Actinomycetota > Actinomycetes > Mycobacteriales > Corynebacteriaceae > Corynebacterium > Corynebacterium sp. HMSC072A02. The sequence goes on from NZ_KV799847.1 coordinate 211,051, forward strand.
GGGTTGTCCCAGCCACGAGCGTCGTCGTGCGTCCGGTGCGCTCAGTTAAGTCCTTCTCCAGCCACGTCGTATCGCCCAAGGTCGCGGACATGAGCAAGAACTGTGCCTTCGGCAATTCCAACAGCGGAACCTGCCAGGCCCAGCCGCGATCCGGCTCGGAATAATAGTGGAATTCATCCATGACCACCTGATCGATGGCGGCTTCCGCGCCATCTCGCAGTGCAATATTGGCGACGATCTCCGCGGTCGCAGCAATGATGGGCGCGGAACCGTTCACCGTGGCATCGCCGGTCATCATGCCAACGTTTTCTGGGCCAAAAATCTCACAGAGAGCGAAGAATTTCTCGCTCACCAAGGCCTTGATAGGGGCGGTGTAGAAGCTGCGCTGCCCTCGCGCTAAAGCTATGAAGTGGGCGGCATTGGCTACCATGGACTTACCGGATCCGGTAGGCGTGGCCAAGATGACGTTATCCTGCGCGAGGATAGCTAAAGAGGCCTCTTCCTGCGCCGGGTACAGCGAGATTCCACGGCCGGAGGTCCACGATAAAAACGTGTCCCAGATGGCCTCATCAACCATCGACTCGGGGACTTCGGCGAGATCGGGCAACATCTGAGAAAGGTTCACCCGTCCCACCTTAGGCGAAAGCCTTAGAGCATAAGTCTCCGCCCTGCGGCTGTGAAAGACCGAGACTCCTCGACAGCCGCGGCGTGCTGAGCTTATCTGAGGTTAGACGTCATCGTCCATGTCTGAGCCGGGGCCCTCGTCGCGCCCGTAGTTATCCTCGCGGTCGTCGATGTCTTCAGAGAGGATATCCGGGTTGTCATCGAGTCCGGCAAGGAAAGCCTCGAAGTCAGCCCCGATTTCCTCGCCCGTAGGCATGTGCTCTTCACCCGGCATAATGGCCTGCGGATGGCGGGAACGGTAGCGCTCCATATAAGCGTCGTACTGCTCTTCCAACTGGCGGACCACGCCCGCGATCTCTTCAGAATCCGTCACCTGCTCCTCGAGCTGCTGGTTGACGCGAGCCACGTCTGCCTCCAAGCTACCCAAGGGAATGTTGAGGTCGACGGCTGAGGCAACCGAATCCAGAAGACGGAGCGTGGCCGCTGGATAAGGCGAGGCCGCCAGATAATGCGGCACATGCGCGGTATAGCCGGCCACGCGGCGGCCCTTCTTATCCAAGGCACGCTCAATATACAGGGCGGCTGCGCCGGGGACCATCATGGTGGATTCCATGCGTACCATAGAGTTAAGGAGTTCCGGGGCATTGCCGTGCGCAGTGACCACCGTGGGGCGGGTGTGTGGCACCGGCATGGGCGCGGAGTAGAGCATGATGGTGTTCTTGATATCGAACTTTTCAACCAAGTTCACTACCGCATCCGTAAAGGCCTCCCACCGCAAGTCCGGTTCCGGTCCGGACAGCAGCAAGAAAGGCGTGCCGGAATTATCCCGCAATACCTTGATGCCCAAATCCGTGTTCTCAATCTCCACGGTGCGGTCATGGTCGATAGTGACGGCAGGGCGGCGTGAACGGTAGTCAATGAGTTCGTCGTTATTAAACGAGGCCAGCTGGCGGTTTTCCAACGCGGCTTTGAGGTGATCAGCACTGGCTTCAACGGCCTGGCCTGCATCGGCGTAGCCATTCATGGCAACGATCATTGTGGGGCCTGCGCCTGGAGTGGAATCATCCTTGACCACTGGAGCGGGGTACTCCAGCTCGTACATGCGGCGCTGTTCTTCCTGCATGGTTGTGACTCCTCCTTCTAGCCGTGTGCTTGTTCTCGAGCGTACGACCTCAATCAGTGTTCTGTGACATGCAACGCTTAAGGCTTACCGCCTATTCCCAGAGGCGACTGGGCGTCCGGGGCGAACGCGAAGCTGGTCCGTACACGCGGGGCTCCCGCAGGGAACCAGTGATGATCGTTCAAGCATGCCATATGGAGGCTGGTTGTGCCAGGATTCCACTTGCTGGGTGTGGAAAACCGGGCTACTTCCAGTGGACTGCGCACTAGCCCGGACTCGTTATCCACAGATGTGCCGTGGACGGTCTTAGTGCTCTAGCGAACTGAGGTAAGTGTGGTTCAGGCTACAAGGTATGAACACACTCTCAACGCATACAGACCGCACTCCACCGATAACGACCCCAGGTCACCTCCTCGCAAACATCCCTGGCCTCCTAGGCTTCTATCCCACTGAATCGGTGGTTTTCATGGCTATCGATACCACCCCGCGAGGCCCAGCCATGGGCCCGCTTGCTCGCGTCGACATTGCTGATGCCCAAGGGGCAGTAGCGGACATCTCGCCGTTACTGGCCGAGCACGCCCGCGAAGGTGTGTTTGCATTCCTTATTTCGAAGCGTCCCCTCACCGAGCTCAGGGAGGTGGCTCACTGGCTATATGGCCTAGACCGCGCCGAGGACGGGCTGGAGGTCGACGCTGCGTGGCATACCCGGGAAATCACCAAACATGAGGCTTATGTCTTGCTTCATGGAACCGTCAACGCGGATGGAAGCGGGCCAATGAAGAAGTGGGTTGAGGGGACAATACCGGCGCTGACCGACGCCCCCTCGATGCGCTCTTGCGTCGACCACAATGTTGTACCGGAGCTCAATAGGGAGGAGTTCTTTGCTGTCTTTGCCGCAGGGAACCAGTATCTGGATGCTGCCGAAGCCGATGCCTTGGCACGGCAAGCGCGAGAAACGGCGACGCAGTATCGTGCGCAGGTAGCAGCTGTGCGGGGAAAGAAACGAAAGGACCTCTTGGATCACTTGCTCGACGATGCTCGGTGGGCGCTTCACCAGGTGGCGTCGGTGGAGGAGGCTGAGCAGGACAGTGAGCTGCTGGCAACCTGTGCTGTGTGGCTGTCAACGACGTGGACGCGCGACCTTGTCGTGAACGTGTGCGCGACGTCGGGCGAAAAGGGAGCGCATCTCCTTCTGGCGGCGGCGCGGACATTCGGCGGCGAGTTGCGGGCAAACGCGCTGACTCTCTTTGCGCTGGCGCAGCTGGAACAGGAGTGGGATATCCTCGCGGGTCCTGCATTGCAGCTCGTCGTGGAAGAATTTCCCAGCCACCGCCTAGGCTCACTCCTGTGCCAGGCATACCGTCATGGCCTGCACGAAAAGATTCGGGACTCAATTCATACAGGCGCCCTCAAAGCCTATGAAAACGCTATAGGGGAAGGGGAGGAGCATTCAGAGGATGCGGCTAGCGATGCGCAGAATGTGCCCGCTCGCCGAGCTGCTGGGTGAAGTTCCACGCGTCTGTCACGATGGTGGTCAGATCGGTGCGGCTGGGGTTCCACCCGAGCTCGGATTTGATCTTTTCCGAAGAGGCCACGAGTGTTGCGGGATCCCCAGCGCGGCGAGGTGCAAGCTCAGCCGGGATGGGGTGACCGGTTACTTCGCGGCAGGCCTCAATGACCTGTTTGACGGAGTAGCCATCCCCGGAGCCAAGGTTGTAGATGCGGTGCGTTCCTGCGGCGTTGCTCTCCAGCGCTAGGACGTGGGCCTCTGCCAGGTCTCGGATGTGGATGTAATCCCGGACCGCGGTGCCGTCGGCGGTGTTGTAGTCATCGCCGAAGATGTAAATCTTGTCGCGGTGCCCCAGCGCTACCTGCAGGACGAGGGGAATGAGGTGGGTTTCTACTTCGCGGTTTTCTCCAATGGTGCCGTAGGCTCCGGCGACATTGAAGTAGCGCAAGGAGGTCGCCCCAAGGCCGTAGGCAGTGGCATAGGACGTGATCATGTAGTCAATTGCGAGCTTGGACGCGCCGTAGGGATTCGTTGGCTGCGTAGGCATCGACTCCGTAATTGGCACTTGCGCTGGCTCGCCGTAGGTTGCAGCGGTCGAGGAAAAGACGAGGTTTGTGACCTCGAATTCCCGCATGGCGTTTAGGAGCGTCAGCGTGGTTACGACATTATGTTGCCAATAGTCAGCGGGGGCTTCAACGGATTCACCGACGAGGGAACGCGCCGCAAAGTGCAGCACGCCGTCGAATCCACCTTCAGACAACACCTCACGGGCGACATCAGCGACGTCGCCTTCAACGAGACGTGCCTGCTCTGGGATGGCCTCGCGGTTGCCGGTAGAGAAGTTGTCGATGATGGTGACGTCGTGGCCTTTTTCAACCAAGACTGCCGCGCACACACTGCCGACATATCCGGCACCACCGGTAACTAACAGCTTCATCGTCTTACTTCTCCTTAACTCGGATGGCGTGGGCGAGATCGTCGACAAGCTCGACAGTATGGCCCGACTTCGTCGTCAGCGTAATGGTTCCGCTCTCATTGACCACCGTCACCTGCGAACCGATTTGGATTCCGCAGGAATAAAGATCATCGAAGGTCGAGCTGTCGGCCTGCAACACCTCATTGATTTGCACGATGGTGGCTTCAGTTTCTTGTCCCGTGGGGAGGTCGATGGCGCGGGTTCCCAAGTCGAGCTCCACCGGGGTCGTGCCCAACTGTGCCAAGCCTGGGATGGGGTTGCCGAATGGTGAGCGCGAGGAATCCTCCAATACCGCGACGACGCGCTTTTCTACCTCTTCACTCATGACGTGTTCCCACCGGCAGGCCTCGTCGTGGACCTTGTCGATGTCCAGTCCAAGGACGTCTGTGAGCAAGCGTTCAGCTAGGCGGTGCTTGCGCATGACGTTGGTTGCCAATTCGCGGCCCTGTTGGGTGAGGTCGAGGCTGCGATCAGTGCGCACGTGGAGCAGACCATCGCGCTCCATACGAGCCACGGTCTGGGATACGGTCGGCCCAGACTGCTCTAAACGCTCTGCGATCCGCGCGCGGAGGGGAGTGATGCCTTCCTCTTCGAGCTCGTAGATGGTGCGCAGATACATTTCCGTGGTGTCAACTAGGTCCCTCACGTGGGCTTACCTTTCTGCGTTGTGGGCGGTGCGTAGCCACATAGGTTTAGACGCGGTAATAAGGATGTATTAAGAGAATATCTTAAACAATAGCGCATTCATTGAAAGTATTGAGCGCGCAGCGCTGTGCCTCCGGCGGGGTTCGACGGGGCACGGCAACCTCGCGGGACCTTGTGGAACGACGAAAGCCACCGAGCGCTGACCGCCAAAGCCCACAATGCTGTTTCAGCTGGGCTAGCAGGTAGCTGGCTCGATGGCTCATGCCAGGATTCGAATAAAAGATTTAGAGTGCGTATTCGCGGAGGCGATCGGCGCGGTTTCCTTCGCGCAGCTTGGCCATGACCTCACGTTCAATTTGGCGAACGCGTTCGCGGGAGAGACCGAACTTGCGGCCAATCTGGTCGAGGGTGCGCGGAACCCCATCGTCCAAGCCATAGCGCAAACGGATGACGTCCTGCTCGCGCTCCTCCAAAGAACCAATGACGGAGCGGATATCGGAGTGGCGCATGGAAGCAACCACGGCGGTTTCGGCGTCCGTTGCTTCGGCATCCTCGATGAAGTCTCCCAGTGGAGCCTCTTCATCGGTGCCCACCGGCATATCCAAGGAGACAGGATCGCGGGACTGACGCAGCAGCATTTCGATCTTGGACTCTTCGATTCCCGATTCCTCTGCGAGCTCCTCGTTCGTAGCCTCGCGGCCTAGGGATTGGTACATCTCGCGCTTGATGCGCGAAAGCTTATTAACCTGCTCAACTAGGTGTACAGGGAGGCGAATTGTCCGGGACTGGTCAGCCATGCCGCGGGTAATGGCCTGGCGGATCCACCAGGTTGCGTATGTGGAGAACTTGAAGCCCTTGGCGTAGTCAAACTTCTCCATCGCGCGAATCAGGCCCAAGTTACCCTCCTGGATGAGATCCAGTAGCGGCATGCCGCGGCCGGTATAGCGCTTAGCCAGGGAGACCACGAGGCGCAAGTTTGCCTCCAAGAGGTGGGAGCGTGCCTTCTTACCTTCGCGGGCCAAAATTTTCAGGTCACGCTTCTCCGCGCGAGTTAGCTTCTCGGCATTGGCGAGCTTGTACTCGGCGTAGAGGCCAACCTCAATGGTCTGCGCCAATTCAACCTCGTCCTCGGCGCTCAGCAGCGCAGTCTTGCCGATTCCATTGAGGTAAACGCGGACCAAGTCCGCGGAGGGATTGTCATTGGTCTGGTTACGGCGTGAGCCGCGGTCAACTTCCTGTCCGTCCTCGTCCTGGACGCTAGCAGCGGATGATGTGGCCATCTCATGCCTCCTAAGTTGCGGCTTGGTTCATCCCCTACAACGGGCCTTCGCGTCAGATAGTTCCCACGGGCCCAAAAATGTTTAATCACCCGGGATGTGCGAGAGGTTTTAGGCCATTTTGGGGGAGGCGCGCCGAAGCTAGACCTCAACGAGCACGGTAAACGGTCCTTCATTGACGGAGGAGACGCGCATCATCGCTCCAAAGCGGCCTTCCTCCACAGTGATCCCGCGCTCGCGAAGGCGAGCGACAACTCCCTGGATAACCGGCTGCGCGGCTTCACCCGGTGCGGCATCTGACCACGATGGGCGCCTGCCTTTGGCCGTTCGCCCGTAAAGGGTGAACTGACTTACCACCAGAACAGGCGCACCGCTGTCGGCCACGCTCGTCTCGCCTTCTAGGATGCGCAGCTCAGCGATTTTGCGCGCCATCGTGTCCATCCGCTCTTCCAAGGTTGGTCCCTCGGCAGTGCCGGAATCAGAACCTGCCGCGACGTCCTCGCGGGAAACACCGACGAGCGCTAAGACGCCGCCGGTATCCGGGCAGGAAATAGAGCCGACAACGTCGTTGTCTACGGTGACGGTTGCTTCGGAAACGCGGGTTAAGACAGCACGCATGGGATCGAGTGCACGACCTTTCTGGGGAGGAGTTCTTTCTCAGATGACAAACGCGAGGGACTTGGGGGAGGGAGAGGGCTACTCAGTGTTGCTAAACGCCAACAGTTCCGTAGGGATGAGTAGCCCATGGCGGATGAGATCCACAATGGCTGGAAGCGCGGCGCTGACCAACTCGGATTCCTCAAAGCCCTGCGCGGCGGCATAGAGCTCGATGGTCTCCCCAATACTCAGCCCGTGGGGATTGAGCCCGGCGACGATCGCCGCGAGGTGCTCGTCGACGTCATGCTGCCAGCGCGGACCGTCCGTGCGGCTGAGCCGTAATGCTGCGCGCTCAAAGCCCATGCCAAGCTCCGTGTCGGGCAGTGAAACGTCTTCGCGGGCGACACCTGGGCGCAGCTGCACATGCTTTGTTTCCAGCTCACCCGGCACCAGGTTGCGTAGCCATTCAATGCGAGCGAAGTATTCCTCCACTTCGGGCCCGAGCGGATCGATGACTGGCTGCGCCATGGTCTCCGCCAAAACATCGGAGGGCTCGTCGTCTGCGATGCGCTGGATAGCCACGAAGCCAAACCCGATGCCGGTGACATCATGATCACAGAAATGCTCCAGCCAACGGCGTGAACGCTCCTGGCCTTCGGCACTGCGAACATCCACGGATTCATCGCTCAACCACGTGGAAACATAGAGCGCAGGGTCCGCCACATCGCGCTGAATGATCCACGCGGCCACGCCGGTATCCGGCAGCCATGAGGCAACCCGCTGCTGCCAAGACTTGTCGCCTTGGTGTACCCACGCAGCGAGAATGTGTGCGGTGCCCCCAGGATTGAGGTGCTCCACAGCTTGCGATATGACAAGCTCACTTGCTCCATCCAGATTGAGGCCGGAATCCCGGTACACGTGGCCCACCTCGGGCAAGCCCACCACGAACGGAGGGTTAGCAACGATTCGGTCGAAGCTCTCGTGCCGCACGGGCTCGAACCAAGAACCCTGGCGAAGCTCAACACGGTTTTCTGCGCCCGCAGCAGCGACGGTAGCGCGGGCAAGTTGGAGGGCTCGCTCGTGAACGTCTGTCGCAACAATTCTTTCAGCAGACTCCAGTTGCCCAAGGATCTGTACGCCAGAACCCGTGCCCAGGTCTAGTACTGAGGACACGGGTGTGGTCGGGGTCGAGTGCAAGAGGGAAAGACTGGCAGAGCCTACCCCCAACACGTGCTCGGGGCCGGGCACGTGATCCACTAGGGAAGCATCAACATCAGAAAACACGATGCGGTTCTTACCCACGATGACGTGTGGCCGAATGTCATAAGCCACGTAGGCGGTGCCGTGCTCGTCGGTAAGCACCGCGCCGCAGTCGAGCAGCCGGGTGGCTAGGCGTGCGCCGAGGACGTCGGAAAGCAGCGTGGCCGGTACGTGTTCGTGCAGCAGGAAGATCCGGATGAGGTGGTCCAGGCGGGAATCACCGCTTGCTCCCAGCGCCACGGCGGCTGGCTCGCCGCGATGTAGCGCTTCGGTGTACTCCGGCCCCAGGTGTCCCGCGATACCATCCGCGCTCAACCCTGCCTCAGCAAAGACGTGGGCTAGTTCTTCCGCAACGTCTGCGATGGGGTTGTCCGGGTTCATCGCCGGGCCGAAAGGGGAGTGCTGTTGGGTGCTCACAAAAATATCCTTTGATAGTTGGGGAAGGAAACGGTGACTTCTTAATCTTCGTGCTCAATTGTGGTGGTCGTTGAACTCTCCGCGTTCGTGCCCGAGGGGGAATCCTCCGATGTGGGCGCGCCGGGAAGTTCGCCGTGAGCACCGCTGGTGATTTGTTCGCGCTGTGCTTGCGCCATCTGTCGGGCGAGTGCGGGCTTGTAGACCGCTTTGTCACGTTTGTCCTTCTTCTGCCCCCGCCCGTTGCCGATGACCACGGCTATCCAGGGAAGCGGGAAGGTGACGCCCACGACGATGGCGGCGGCAATCCACCAATGCCAGGCATACACCATGACACCAGCTAGAAGCAGCGAAGGGATGCGCAGAAACTGCAAAATTGAGTAGATAACTTCGCGGCGATGCCGGTCTTGGCCGGGAGCGAGTTTGGCGGTTGTAATGAGGTAAGCCTCACGCCCGAATCGACGCCCACGCCGCCGCCCCGATCGTGGGGTATGGCGGACGTTATCGCGCGAGTTCGAAGGGGTCATGCCCACCAGCGTAGCGGTAGGACTCGCCAACTTCGATACCGATGCGGCATGATAGTGGGCGTGAGTACGACGACTAAGACTATTGAACGCCCTGATGTCCGCGAGGATACGTCGACCAACGACGACACCCCGAAGTTTTTCCACTATGTAAAGAAGAACCAGATCCTCGATTCCGCGGTCAACGGTAAATACGTCGTTGCCCTCTGTGGTGAGACCTTCCCCGTAACCAAGCAAGCCAAGCCCGGTTCGCCCGTGTGCCCGGACTGCGAGCGCGTATATAAGAGCCTGCGCCGCCGCTAAGCGTGCCGTCGACGCTTAGTATTGCGTCGACGTAAAACGAAGACTTTCACAAGAGCGGGATGTTGGGATAACTAGAGGGGGATAGTCGCTGACCGTGTCTACACAGACTCCAGCACAAAGATTTGCCAATAATGGTTCGCTGCGTGTGTGGCAACGCGCGGCCTTGGATAAATTCCTGGCCACCAAGCCGAAGGATTTCATGGCGGTGGCAACGCCAGGCGCAGGTAAGACTACCTTCGCCCTGCGCGTGGCCACAGAGCTCATGGCGGACCGTACCGTAGAGCGCGTGATCGTGGTGGTGCCCACCGAGCACCTCAAAGTGCAGTGGTCTGAATCTGCCTCCCGCGTGGGGCTCGCGCTGGATCCGAAGTTCACGAACTCTTCTGGAGTCAACCCCGCCATGGATGGCGTGGTGGTGACCTACGCCCAGGTAGGCATGCACCCCTTTAAGCACCGCGCGGTGGCCTCAGCCCGGCGCACCTTGGTGATTCTCGATGAGATCCACCACGCCGGCGACGCCAAGAGCTGGGGTGACGGCGTGCGCGAGGCCTATGACGACGTGGAACACCGCCTCGCCCTGACCGGTACGCCCTTCCGCTCGGATGATTCCCAGATTCCTTTCGTGCGCTACGAGGAGGACGGGGAAGGGCACTTGGTCTCCCGCTCCGATCACACGTACGGCTATGGCGATGCGCTTGCCGACGGCGTCGTGCGCCCCGTGGTCTTCCTCAGCTACTCCGGCGAGTCCCGCTGGCGCGATAGTGCCGGCGAGGAGCATGCGGCCCGCTTGGGCGATATCCTCAATCCGGAGCAGACCGCCCGCGCGTGGCGCACCGCTCTGGACCCCAAGGGCGAGTGGATCCCCACCGTCCTTCAAGCTGCCCACACGCGTCTGATGCAGATGCGCCGCAACATGCCGGATGCCGGCGGCCTCGTACTCGCTACCGATACGACGACGGCGCGCGCCTACGCGAAGATCCTCAAGCAGATTTCAAACACCCCGGTATCCGTCATCCTCTCCGATGACCCGGGTTCCTCCGCGCGTATCGCAGAGTTCTCCGAATCCACCGACGAGTGGATGGTGGCCGTACGCATGGTGTCCGAGGGTGTCGACGTACCGCGCCTCGCAGTGGGTGTCTATGCCACGTCTGCCTCGACCCCGCTCTTTTTTGCTCAGGCCATCGGCCGCTTCGTGCGCTCCCGTATGCCGGGCGAGACCGCCTCGGTATTCCTGCCGTCTGTCCCGGTCCTGCTGGGGCTGGCGGAGAACATGGAGAAGCAGCGCGACCACGTCCTCGGAGGGGAGAAGAACCCCGACAAGGAGGGCTGGGACGATGAGTTGCTCGAGGACGCCAATAAGAAGAAGTCCGAGCCGGACATGCTCGAGCCTTCCTATGAGTCCCTCGGCGCGGAAGCAGAATTCTCCGGCCTGCTCTACAACGGCTCGCAGTTCACCACGGGCAATATCACCGACGAAGAAGAAGACTTCCTCGGAATTCCCGGGCTTCTCGACGCAGACCAGGTCAAGGACCTCCTTCGCAAGAAACAGTCCGATGAGATGGATCGCCGTGAGGCAGAGGAGAAGGCGCGCCGGGCTGCTGAGGCGGCGGAGGAACAACGTCGCAAGCTCTACGGCACCCCGCATGCGCCTAAGCGTGGGGCGGAGGCGTCGGCAAGCAGCACCGGATCCCAGTCAGGCGTGGTGGATGAGATTTCCGCGCTGCGCAAGGAGCTCAACACGGTGGTCTCCATCACCGCTCAGCGCACCGGCCGCCCGCACGGAGCCATCCACACCGAAGCGCGCAAGGCCTGCGGCGGACCTCCTACCGCGCTGTGTAACGCTGAGCAGTTGCAAGAGCGCATCGATTATCTGCGCAAGTGGTAGCTGCGCGGACGCAGTAGAATCCGGCACAGTATCCGGTGGCGAAGGGTAGGCTCGGCAGCATTGTGAGAAGAGTGCTCTAGGCCAAAGAAAACCTAAGGAGAAAGATGATGAAAAAGCTCATCAACTCACCGGACAACGTAGTAGCCGAATCAGTAGAGGGCTTCGCGTTAGCCCACGGTGACATTGTCACTCGCAACACGAACCCGCTGTTTGTTTTCCGCAAACAGAAGAAAGAACACGGCAAGGTTGCCATTGTCTCCGGCGGTGGCTCTGGGCACGAGCCGCTGCATGCCGGTTTCGTCGGCCATGGAATGTTGGACGCGGCCGTGCCCGGCGCTATGTTTACATCTCCGACGCCAGATGCCATCCAAGCAGCCACCGAGGCAGCTAATGCTGGGGCGGGAGTGCTCTACATCGTGAAGAACTACACCGGCGATGTGCTCAACTTCGATACTGCGGCAGAGCTGGCTGAATTCGATGATGTTGAGGTCAGCCAGGTCATCGTCGACGACGATGTCGCGGTGGAAGATTCTACGTTTACAGCCGGTCGCCGCGGCGTTGCCGGAACGCTGTTGGTGGAGAAGCTGGCCGGTGCGGCGGCCGAGCGCGGCGATGATCTCGTTGCGGTGACCGCTGTGGCGAAAAAGGTGGTAGAAAACACCGCGACTATGGGCGCGGCGCTTTCCGCCTGCACCGTGCCCCATGTGGGCAAGCCTTCCTTTAACCTCGGGGAAGACGAGGTTGAGTTGGGCGTGGGCATCCACGGCGAGCCGGGCCGCAAGGAGATTCCGCTGGTTTCGGCCGACGACGTAACGGACCACTTGCTTGATCCCGTCCTGGCAGACCTTAAGCTGAGCGAAGGCGAGCGCACCATCGTCGTTGTCAACGGCATGGGAGCCACCCCGGCCTCTGAGCTTTACGTGGTTTACCGTCGGGTAGCTCAGCGCTTAAAGGAGGCGGGGGTGAGCATTGAACGCTCCCTTGTGGGCAACTTCGTTACGAGTCTGGATATGGCCGGGTGCTCCGTGAGCGTTATGCGCGCCGACGACGAAGACCTTGCGCTTTTCGACGCCCCCTGCCACACCGCCGCACTACGCCAAGGAGTGTAACTATGACAAATGATGTAACTCTTTCAACCGACTGGGCATTAGCGTGGATGAATAATTGTGCTGCAGCTGCGCATGAATACCGCGAGGAGCTCATCGAGCTTGACCGCGCCATTGGAGACAGCGACCACGGTGAAAACGTCGATCGCGGCTTCCGCGCCGTCGTGGAGAAGATGGGCGCGGAAATTTCCCCAGAGGATTCTACCGTCGCTGATGTTCTGAAACTGACGGCAAAGACACTCATGTCCACCGTTGGCGGCGCCTCCGGGCCGTTGCTAGGGACCGCTTTCTTGCGTGCGTCTAAGGCTGCCGGTTCCGGGGCGATTGATGCGCCCACGGTGGCCGGTCTAATCGAGGCTGCGCTTGAGGGGATTACTGCGCGCGGCAAGGCCGCGGAAGGGGAGAAGACGATGGTCGACGCCTGGGCGCCGGCCGCACGAGCTGCCCGTGAAGCGGCGGATGCCGCGCTGAGTCCCGCTGAGGTTGTGAGCGCGGCTGCTGACGCCGCAGCAACCGGCGCGGAGGATACCATTCCGATGGTGGCAACGAAGGGCCGCGCTTCCTATCTTGGGGAGCGCTCTGCTGGGCACAAGGATCCGGGTGCTACGTCCTCGGCTCTGTTCCTGGCCGCGGCTGCCGACGCTGCCGAGACTTCAACGAAGGAGGCATAAAACATGACACAACCGCGCGTTGGGCTTGTCCTTGTATCGCATTCGGCCAAGCTCGCTGAAGGCCTAGCAGAGCTTGCCGGACAAATGGCCGCTGATGTGACCATCCTTCCCGCCGGCGGCTTGGAAGACGGCGGTATCGGAACTTCCTACGACTACATCGAAGGCGCCATCAGCCATGCCCTCGGCCAAGGTCTCGGCGTTGTCGTCCTCACGGACTTGGGCTCGGCCACGATGACCGTTGAGTCTGTTCTTGAGTTCCTTGATGAAGAACAAGTTCAGTTTGTGGATGCCCCACTAGTCGAGGCTGCCGTTGCCGCAGCCACCGCCGCCCAACAAGGCGATGACCTTGCGGCCGTCGTCAGAGCTGCGGAACGGGCCATCGAGGTCTTCGTGCCGAAGCAGTCTGCCGCCGCTGATCCAGTGGATAAAGACGAGCCCGAAACAAACCCAGATAGATATTCCCTGACAGTGACCGTGGCTGATAAGGCGGGCCTTCACGCCCGTCCAGCCTCCAAGGTCGCGGAAATGGCTGCAGAGGCAGACGGTGAAATTATCCTCTCCTTTGATGGCGAAGAGGTGGAAGCAGACTCTGCAATGATGCTGATGTCTCTTGGTGCTTGCCAGGGTGCTTCAGTGACTATCAGCGGTGACGCTGCTGATAAAGAGGTCATTGACCGGATTGCTACGGGCATAGAGCTGGGGCTCGACGGCTAGGGCTCCTGGGAAATCGATGAGCAGCGGGCAATGACCCCCGTACGCGGGGACTGCGCCCGCTGCCTTCGCATAAGATATCGGGCAGTGACCTAGCCGAGTCTTCGCGAAAGTGGGAAGTCATGACCCAGCCCGACTATGTAGAACCAAACTACTACGCAGCGGATCCGTACCAGGCTCCGTACCCGCAGGCTTATCCGAATTCCTATGCGGGTTCCTATGCGCCGGTGCCTTATGAAAGGCCATCCACTCCGAACCCGCTCGCCCCATGGGCACTGGGCTTGGCTATCGTTCCGCCACTTATCGACATCGCGCTGACACTCCTCATCAGCCCCGTTGGCTTCATGCTGTCGATGCTTACCATGATCACTGGGTGGTGTGCAGCAGGGCTTGGCGTTGCTGCGCTCATTCTCGGATCGGGGCGACGCCCTGAGCACAGGGGGACCGGCATGGCGGTGTGGGGAATGCTCATTGGCGTGGGCTGGAGCTACATTGCTCCTTTCGTTTCCATGGCACTGATTTTTGTCGTGGGGCCAAATTATTAGCCATCCAATGCGCATAGAGCGCGCAGAGCACAGAAGAAGCGGCGAGGAAGGTTAAACCTCCTCGCCGCTTAAATCTTTCTGCTCTCCCTAGTCTAGGTAGTCGCGCAACACCTGAGAGCGTGATGGGTGGCGCAGCTTGGACATCGTCTTGGACTCGATCTGGCGAATACGCTCGCGGGTAACGCCGTAGACTTGGCCGATTTCGTCTAAAGTGCGCGGCATGCCATCGGTCAGGCCGAAGCGCAGACGAACCACGCCGGCCTCTCGCTCGGAGAGCGTCGTGAGCACGTCCTGGAGCTGATCCTGCAGCAAGGTAAAGGACACAGCGTCGACAGCAATGACCGCTTCGGAATCCTCAATGAAGTCACCGAGCTGGGAGTCGCCCTCATCACCGATGGTCTGGTCCAGAGAAATGGGCTCACGGGCATACTGCTGGATCTCCAGCACCTTCTCTTCGGTGATATCCATTTCCTTCGCCAGCTCCAGCGGGGTGGGCTCGCGGCCCAAGTCCTGCAGCAGCTCGCGCTGAATGCGGCCCAACTTGTTGATGACTTCCACCATGTGCACCGGGATGCGGATGGTACGAGCCTGATCAGCCATGGCGCGAGTAATGGCCTGGCGGATCCACCAGGTGGCATAAGTGGAGAACTTATAGCCCTTGGTGTAGTCGAACTTCTCAACGGCGCGGATTAGACCCAGGTTGCCTTCTTGGATGAGATCCAGGAAGGCCATGCCGCGGCCCGTGTAGCGCTTAGCCAAGGACACCACGAGGCGCAGGTTTGCCTCGAGGAGGTGGTTCTTCGCCTTGCGGCCGTCACGAGCGATGGCGCGCATGTCGCGCTTTTCCATGGGGGAGAGCTTGGCGGCCTTGTCGCCTTCGGCGCGAGCCTTCTCCATCTCGTCCATACGGTACTGAGCGTAGAGGCCTGCCTCGATGCGCTTGGCCAGGGAGACCTCCTGCTCGGCGTTGAGTAGGGCGACTTTACCGATCTGCTTGAGGTAGGCGCGGACAGAGTCGGCCGAAGCAGTCAGCTCCGCGTCTTTACGGGCCTGACGCAGGGCAGCGGATTCATCCTCATCCCAGACGGAGGAGCCATCCTCCTCTTCGTCCTCGGAGTCCTCATCCTCCAAATCGTCATCATCGTCACCGAACTCGTCGTCCTCGTCCATCTCCGCGTTGTCCGGATCGAAGTCGATGTCGGCGTCATCGGACGTCTCGGCGTCCAACTCATCGGTCTGATCCTCTGCGAGGTCCTCCGAAGACTCGGCGCTTTCCGGCGAGGTTGCCTTCTTTGCCGCCGACTTGCGCACCGTCTTCTTGGCCGTCTTTTTCGCGGCCTTCTGGGCGGACTTGCGAGTAGTTTTCTTCGTTGCTTTCTTGGCCGTCTTCTTAGCCGTTTTCTTGGCGGTCTTCTTCGCAGTCTTTTTCGCGGTTTTCTTGGCCGTCTTCTTAGCGGTCTTTTTTGCCGTCTTCTTGGCGGTCTTCTGTGCAGGTGCAGATGTCTCGGAGGTGCTCTTGTCCTCGCCGAGTACCTGGTCTGAAGAATCAGTGGCTGCCACGTACGCCCTTTCGACTTGCTCTCTGAGTGGAAAATATGGGGACGCGCAAGTTTGTCGCGACTAGTCCCCGATGCTAGCCCGCCTCCGAGATGAGCGAGGGAGGCGCGCCGCTGGATATTCGATAATCGACAGCCCAGTATAGATCATTTTTGTCAACAGGCGGTGACTGGGGTCAACTAGGGAACGCTGGGACGATATAGATTAGGGGCGAATTCCTTCCTTTGCCGCCATTGCCGCGCCCACGATGCCCGCGCGATTGCGGAGCTGAGCAGCAACGACCGGTGTTTCAATTTTGAGGTGCTCGCCCCACTTGTCGAACTTGCGGGAGATTCCGCCACCGATCACAAAGGCTGAAGGGTTAAACAGCGCTTCATACTCGTGGAGTACGCGGTTGACGCGCTTTGCCCACTGCTTGGACTTGAGACCTTCACGTTCCTTGACCGCGGACGATGCCTGGTGCTCTGCTTCCTTCTCACCAACGATAAGGTGGCCAATCTCCGTATTGGGGAAAAGCTGGCCGTCCAGAAGGAATGCGGAGCCGATGCCCGTGCCCAGGGTCAGGAAGATGACGGGGCCCGAACGCGCAATGTCATCACCGTAGGCCACTTCGGCGAGGCCGGCCGCGTCGGCGTCGTTAAGCACGGTGAAGGGCGCGCCGAGGTATTGGCTCAACAAATTCTGCGCATCTACGCCAATCCAAGACTTGTCAATATTCGCCGCGCTGCGAATCACCTGGCCTTTCACCACAGCAGGCATCGTGATTCCGACGGGGCCGTCCCAGCCTTTTTCGGCGACGATTTGGGCAATTACCTTTGCTACGGCTTCCGGCGTAGCGGGCTGGGGAGTAGCGATCTTCAGACGGTCACCGACGAACTCGCCTGTCGCGAGGTCTACCTCGGCGCCCTTAATGCCGGAGCCCCCAACATCAATGCCAAAGGAATGGCCCTGGTGCTCAAGGCTCAATGTCGTGTCCTGGTGCTGTGCTTCTTGCGCGGTCATACTGACAGTCTATGTTGAGCGCGGCGTTGATGTGGCAACAGTGTGAGTTTCGTATCGCTGGCGGAGTCGGCACTGTGCCGTTCCCGTATTAGTGACTGCAGCCGCTCCCGTATTAGTGACCGCATTGTGGGTGGGTGTGAGGAGTGATACTCAGAAAAATATCCAGCACTCCAAGAACGGTGAATGCCCAGCTCATCCTATTAAAATTCGCAGGGTAGGGGGTAGAGGGGTGGGGCGGTTGGTGCCCCCATCGCGGGGCGAGTGTGACACGGGGGCTTGCGTGGTTTAGGATGCCGTCGATAAATAGACGTACCAATCAATCTGACTCACAGGGGCAAGCATTATGGCCACCGATTACGACGCACCGCGTCGCCGCGCAGAAGACGACCTCGAGACCGATTCCCTCGAGGGCCTGAAGGCGGCTGAAAACGACAACAACGGCATGGATGACGATGGTGAAATCGTCGAGGCTTTTCAGCCGCCGTCAGTGGACCTGACCGGTGAGGAACTCAATGTCACCGTCGTGCCGCGTAAAGAAAACGAATTCACTTGTTCTGTGTGCTACCTGGTGCAGTCCAATAAGCGCCTCGACCACGAAGAGGATGGGCAGCCAGTCTGCATGGACTGCGCCTAGCGCAGCAGTTTATCCTGCGCGCGATGTTTAGCCCTCGGAGGCTGCTGCCTGTTCTGGAAGGAAGGCCGCGAGGAGCTTTTCGGGGTTGGTGGAGCCGATGAGCCAATAGGGGGTGGGATCCTCTGGGTCGTCGAGGACGAGCATGACGTGCTCAGGAACCCAGCCATGCGTGACAAGGAAAGCAGCCGGATCGAGCTGTGGTCCCAGCGCATTGCGCCGCGCGGTGGCCGGCACCGCGGTACTGCGGGAGACAACATCGCTAGGCAGCTGTGCGCCCTTCACGGTGAGCCACCGGGTGCCATCGGCATCCTGCTCCACTTGAACTACTGTGTTGGACCACGTCACTAGCACCCACACGGCGATGGCACTAAGCAGAATGGCGGGAATAATGACCCACATGATGCCGCGGTTGAGGCTGACCGTGGCCGTGGAAATCGCCACGACGAACGCAGCCATAAACCACCAGTACCACGGCACCCATTGGCGCTCGCGATAGAGGATGACGGGGGATTCAGCAGACGCTGTGGGGGAAACAGGCGATGAATTCGAAGTCATGGCCTCTGAGTCTAGTCGTCGGGGAAGGGCAGAACCCAACGCAACCAAAGGTGCCGGGTAAGCGCGGTAGACGCGGCACAAAGCTCCATCCCTCGGGGTAGGGGGTGGTGAGGACAAGGTAGGCTGGGCCGCGTGAATGAGCAACACCCCCTTGTAGATCCGGTAAGTCCATTCGGAGACATTCAGATCAAGCGCCTTGATAAGGAGCTTCCGCTGCCGCAGCGAGCCCATCGTGGCGATGCTGGCGCGGATCTCTACGCCGCGCATGACGCTACTCTGCGCCCCGGAGAGCGCGCGCTCGTCGGCACTGGCATTGCTCTTGCCTTGCCAATCGGCACGGTAGGTTTGGTCCACCCGCGTTCGGGCTTGGCGGCCAAGCACGGGATTTCCGTGGTCAACACGCCGGGCACCATCGATGCGGAGTATCGCGGTGAGATTAAGGTGTGCCTTATTAATCACGATCCCGATAAGACCTTTGAGGTCGAGCGCGGGATGCGAATTGCCCAGCTTGTTGTCCAACGAGTGGAGCTCGTGGGCTTCCGCGAAGTCGAGGAACTCGA
This sequence comes from Corynebacterium sp. HMSC072A02, assembly GCF_001810085.1. NCBI lineage: Bacteria > Bacillati > Actinomycetota > Actinomycetes > Mycobacteriales > Corynebacteriaceae > Corynebacterium > Corynebacterium sp. HMSC072A02. Next base: position 229,527 of record NZ_KV799847.1, read on the forward strand.
TGACACCGCTCGCGGCGACGGCGGGTACGGATCCACTGGCGTCAACTGAATCAGTTGCTTGCGGCAAAGCCTGCGCGTGCGCGGGCCATACCGAGCAACCCCACATCCGACAAACACAAGTTATCCGGCACAAGACACAGAATGAGGAAGGCGCAAAACCATGGCGATGTGGCCCTTTGGCAAAAAGAAGAAGGATGCTGGCAAGGACGAAAGCCAGGACAAGAACACCACCGTCCGCACTGATGCCGCGGACAAAGAAGTAAAAGAAGCAACGGCCGAACCAGCGTCGGCGGAGAGCTTGGCAACGGAGGCCGGAGAAAGTTCGACCGCTGAGGGGCCTGTACAAGCCAGTGCAGGGCTGGTCCGCGAGGATCAGGATGACGTCGAAGGTGCTGCCGGGGTAAAAGCCGTGGCGCACGACGCCATCAACGGTGAGATGGGCCCCTACGACGGCGACAACGTGGATATCGCCGAGTTCAACTTCGAGGACTTCTCCGTCGGCCTTTTGGACCTTGGCTCGATGCGCATCCCGCTGCCGAAGGGCTCGCAGGTTCAGGTGGAAATGGGCCCAGACGGCCCTCGTATGCTCCACATTCTTACGCCGCACGGACGCATGACGCCCGTGGCCTTCGCCGCGCCGCGCACGCCGGGGCAGTGGGCGGAATCTGCCAAGGACATCGTCAAGGGTTTGGAAGCAGATGGGTTTACAGCGCATCCGGAGGATGGTCCTTGGGGTTCTGAAATCGTCGGCACCAGTGATAAGGGCGGGATCCGAATCATTGGTGTGGAAGGGCCGCGGTGGATGTACCGTTTGACCTTGGCAGCTCCTGCGGGCAAGGAAGAGGAGCTAGCGCAGCTAGGACGCGAAGTCGTCGCGCGCACCTTTATCTATCGCGGCGAGCAGCCGATTCTTGCCGGAAGTTCACTTCCCGTGATGCTGCCGCAGCAGCTCGCTGAGCAAGTCCAGCAGGCGCTTCAGGAGCGCCAGCAACAGGCAGCGCAACCATCCAGCGCTCAAAACTCCGCGCCGGCGGATAATGCCGCGGGCGCCGAAAGCGGCGCGGAGGCCGAGGCTCGCGAACAATTGCGCAATCTCGACGACCACGAGAACAAGTAGCGCGCCCTATGCCATTGGCCGTGACCCTCACGGCTATTACCGAAAAGGATTGTTGAAACTCGTGACCACCCCTACGCCCGAAGGGCGCGATACCACCGAACACGGCACGACGCCCGCCTCTGAGGCCTCCATGGACTCCACGAATACTGAGACACCACAACAGACTGCAGCAGCGACTCCAGCGCCTGAGGCAGAACCGTCGCTGCTCGAACAAATGGGAGGCCTGACCGGTCTGGTGTCTGCGACCCTGCCCGTGCTGGTGCTCATTCCGGTTAACAACATGTGGGGCCTGGGGCCTGCATTGGCCGCAGCGCTCGGTGTGGCGCTGGCCATCAGCCTGTGGCGTTTGGCGCGCAAAGAGACGTTGCAGCCAGCATTTTCCGGGTTGCTGGGTGTCGCCATCTGCGCTGGTATCGCGTGGTTTACAGGAGACGCCAAGGGCTACTTCCTTTATGGAATTTGGATGTCGCTCGTGCTGTTTATCGTGGCGGTTGTCTCCATCATCGTGCGCTGGCCGCTTGTCGGCGTGGTGTGGAAAGGCCTCAACGGCGATGGCATGGGGTGGCGAATCGTGCCGAAGGCACGGCGAGCCTATGCCTTGGCAACGGCGGGTTGGGCCGCGGTCTTCATCGCCCGTTTCGTGGTGCAGCGCGCGCTTTACGACGCCGATGCCACCACCACCCTCGGCATCGTTCGCATCCTCATGGGGTGGCCGCTCACCGGCATCGTCACCATCTTGACCGTCTGGATGGTTCGCCGTGCCAACGCCGCGGTGGAGGAATCACAGGGCGTAGAAGGAACACAGAGCTCCGAAGACACCAAGGAGAGGATCCATGACTGAGAGTGCTTACAACGCTGCTGATTCAAGCGTTGTCAAAGGGGCGTCCTTCGACACCACCATCGAACGCATGGGGCACGGCGGTGTCGGAATCGGTCAGGCGCCCGACGGGCGCGTGTGTTTCGTCCCCAGTGCTTTCCCGGGCGACCAGGTGAGGGCGACAGTTACCAAGGCGAAGAAGTCCTTCGTGGAAGCGGAGATAATATCCGTCCTCCAGCCAGGTGAGTACCGCGTCGAGTCTTCGTGTCCCGCGGCACAGCGCGGTGCAGGTTGCTGCGATTTCGCCGAGCTAAATCCTGCGGCGGAACCAGGAATCAAGGCCGCCGTCTTGCGCGATCAACTACATAGGGTGGCCCGGCTTGAGGATGTGCCCGAGATTGAGGCTATCGATGTCGCACCGCAGCGCGGGTGGCGCACGAGGGTACGGCTGGGCGTCGACAAGCAAGGCCGTGCCGGTGTGCGCAAGCGCGGCTCCACTGAGCTGATTACAGACGTGGCGTGCAGCCAGCTGGTGCCGGGCCTCGTCGCAGGTCTGGTGGGGCCTGGTGCTCGCACCTTTAGCCCTGGCGCGGAGGTTATTGCGGTCATGGACAGCGATGGCAACCGCCACGTCGTCGAGACACGGAAAGCACCGCGCGGCCGGCGCATAGAGACTATCCGGGAAGTAATCGAGGCCCCGACCGAGGACGTCGTGCAGCGTGCCGACGGTCACGAGTTCCGTTTCCCGGCCACCGCCTTTTGGCAGGCGCACGTGGGCGCGCCTGACGTGTACACCAGTCTCGCACGCGAGTGGCTTGCTGTGGAGGCGGGAGAAAGCAGTGCCGCAGATGAATCCGCGGTCGACGCAGTGGCTTGGGATCTCTATGGAGGGGTAGGGCTTTTCGTTCCTGCTCTGGCTGAGGCCACGGCGCCCCAGGGCGGACACACCACCGTGTTTTCTGTCGATTACTCGCCGGCGGCTGCGGCGGCACAGCCGGGTCTTGCAGCGTATGACGTGCACTTTCGCACCGACAAGGTGGAGCAGGTAGCGAGCCAATTGCCAAAGCCAACGACGGTGGTTTTGGATCCGCCGCGCACCGGTGCTGGCCGGGATGTGGTGGGCGCAATTGCTGAGGCAGCGCCGCAACGCGTTCTGCACATCGGATGCGATCCCGCTACCTTTGCCCGCGATATCGCCGCGTGGTCTGAGAGCGGCTACCGCATACTGCACTTAGCAATGGTGAATGCTTTTCCCGGAACGCACCACTTTGAAACCCTGGCGCTGTTGGTCCCCGCGGCACAGGTGGCATAGCTTTCGCTTCGAGTGCTGCCGGGGCAATGATTGACGTGTCACGTGTGTTAGCGGGTACGGTGGTAGAGAAGAAAACGATCGATGAAGGGGTTTAAGGCAAGCTCTATGGGCATTCTGGATTCCATTCAATCACCAGGCGATCTCAAAGCCCTGAGCAAGACGCAACTGGGTGAGCTCGCGGCGGAGATTCGCCAGCGCTTGATTGAGAAGGTGTCCGCTACCGGCGGTCACCTTGGCCCTAATTTGGGTGTTGTGGAGCTCACTGTGGCGATCCACCGCGTCTTCGATTCCCCGCGAGATCCCATCGTCTTTGACACCTCCCACCAGGCATATGTGCATAAGATGCTCACGGGCCGTGCCGATCAATTCGATACGCTGCGCCAGAAGGGCGGGTTGTCCGGCTACACGGACCGCGGGGAGTCTGAGCACGACTGGACGGAATCCTCCCACGCCTCGGCGTCACTGTCTACGGTGGACGGCCTGTCCAAGGCCTTCAAGATTCGCGGTGAATCGCACCGCAATGCCGTGGCGGTTGTCGGTGACGGCGCCCTGACGGGTGGCATGTGTTGGGAAGCGCTCAACAACATTTCTGCGGATAAAGACCGCAACGTTGTTATCATCGTGAATGACAATGGCCGCTCCTATTCACCGACCATCGGCGGACTCTCAGAGAACCTTGGGCGCATCCGCGCGCAGCATGGCTATGACGAGTTCATGGCGCTGGGCAAGAAGCGCCTGAAGTCCATGGGCTGGGTAGGTGAGCGCACCTTTGACGCTTTGCATGCGGTCAAGGAAGGCGTGAAGTCCACCGTCCTGCCCACCGAGATGTTCCCAGAACTGGGCATCAAATACATTGGTCCGATTAACGGACACGATATCGACGCCGTGGTCCGGGCACTGAGCTACGCCCGCGACTATGACGGCCCCATCATCGTGCATACGGTCACGGAGAAGGGCCACGGCTTCGCACCAGCGGTCAATGAGCCGAAGGACCAGATGCACTCCACAGGGGCTATCGATCCAGTCACCGGTGTGTCCAAAGGACAGAAGCAACCGGGATGGACTGCGGCCTTCTCCGAGGAACTCATCAAGGCCGGTCATGCCCGCGAGGATATTGTGGCGATAACCGCCGCTATGGCAGGCCCAACGGGATTAGCTCCATTCCAGGAGGAATTCCCAGAGCGCTTCTTCGATGTCGGAATTGCAGAACAACATGCCATGGCCTCTGCGTCAGGCCTGGCGCTGGCAGGTATGCACCCGGTGGTGGCGGTGTATTCAACCTTCCTCAACCGCGCAGTGGACCAAGTGGTCATGGACATCGCGTTGCTGAAGCTGCCCGTCACCATCGTTCTTGATCGCGCCGGTGTCACAGGATCCGATGGTCCCTCGCACAATGGTGTCTGGGACATGGCGCTGATGAGCATCGTCCCGGGTATGCGCATCGCCGCACCGCGCGATGGTGCCCGCTTAAGGGAGCTCTTCAATGAAGCAATCGCCATCGAGGATGGCCCGACGGTAGTGCGTTTCCCTAAGGGCAACCTGCTGGATGATTGTGAGGAGCTCGAGCGCCTCGATGATGGCGTCGATATCCTGCGTTATTCCGATGCTGCTGAATCAGCGGCCGAAGCAACGGATGTTCTGATCGTCTCCATCGGCGCCATGAGTGCTCGGTCCTTGGGGGCCGCCGAGCGGTTGGAAGCCGAAGGCTTCAACGTGACCGTCGTTGATCCGCGTTGGCCGGTTCCGGTCCCACAATCCATTATCGCGCTGGCTGCGGATCATGACCTCGTGGTCACGGTGGAGGACGGGATCCTGCGTGGCGGCGTGGGTTCCATGGTGGCCGAAGCACTCGATGCTGCCGATGTGGATACCCCTGTGCACCGACTCGGCGTGCCGGGCTGTTTCCCCAAGCACGCCAGCCGCGGTGAGGTTCTTGAGGAATTCGGGCTGACTCCGGAGGGAATCGCGGAGTCCGTCAGCGAGTGGGTAGCTGCTCGCAGCTAAGAACGCGGGCGAGTGGGCGCTACTGCTCTAGCCCGTGGCGCAAAAGCGGGGAGGCAAGCTCGATTTGCCACTCGCGCGCGCCCTGGGAGCGTAGGAAATCGGGGATATCCGCAGCATCTGTGATTTCCCCGGCGACGCCACCCTCTGGGCCACACGCCGCCCACACGGCCATGCGCAGCAGGCTGGGTTTGAGAATGAGCTCGTAGCTCATGCCGAGCTCATCGCCGAGGTCCTCGAAGTCACTACGGATTTCGGTGTAGAGCTGCCACAGTTCGGGGAACTCCCGGCTAAAAACTGATTTGGAAGGAACCGGGCGCGGGCTGCGCAGCACCTTCGGCCATTGCTGGCGCGGGCTGGCCAGTGCGGTTTCAACCGCGTCGAACCACCGCAAGGTCGCACCCCCGCGGCGTCGGGGAAAACCTTTGATTCGGTTGATTTCGCGTGGCGAGCGGGGCACGCGGCGAGCAATGTCCACCAACACGCGGTGCGGTAGCACTCGGTTGGGGGCCACGTCTTGGGTGCGCGCGATAGATTCGCGGCGCTGCCACAGCTCGCGAGCCACGGCGAGCTGTTCGCCGGAGCGAAGCGAGGACACGCCCTTGAGATCCCGCCACGAGCGGGGCTCGGGGCCCGTAATGCGCGCGTGGTCGTCGACTATCTTCTCAAACTCCTCATAGGCCCAGTCGAGCTTTTCCTCCTCCGCGAGGATATCGCGCAAGGTCACAGCGAGCTCATTGAGTAACTCCACGTCAAGCGCCGCATAATTGCGCCACGACCGGGGAATGGGGGTTTCGGACCAGTCGGAATCGCCGTAGCCTTTTTCCAATTGGACGTCGAAAAGCTCCAGCACCATTGCTGCCAAGTTGGGGTGGGCAAAGCCGGCGAAGCGGGCGGCCAGCTCGGTATCGAAGAGCCTGCCTGGGTACAAGCCCAGCCAGGCAAGGCAAGGAAGATCGGAGGGGGCCGCATGGACGACCCATTCTTGGCCGTTGAGCGCCGGTGCTAAGGCCGCGCGGAGCTCAGCCCTGTGGTGTTCCGGGGCGAGCAAAAAAGTGCCCGCACCTTCTCGGCGAATTTGTACAAGGAACGCGCGATCGTCATAGCGGTAAGCTGACGCGCGTTCGGTGTCGATGGCGAAGGGGCCAGTTCCAGCTGTCAGGCGGTCGGCGGCGGCGTGAAATTCACGGGGAGAAAGCAGGACCTTTGGTGTTCCGTCAACCGGTACCTGGCGCAGTTCAGTCATGTTAGCGCCCGAGCTCCGCTACGCCTTCTGGTGGCAGTCCTGCGACGAGGGAAAGAACCTGCGCAAAAGCTTCCACGTGTGGGGCAAGATCCAGGCCAGAAGCGGTCCAGGAGGCGCGCATTTCTAGTTGGTAGGCGCGCGGCGGGCCGCCGATCTCGCCGAAACGAACCGAGGCGGTCGACGTGACGGTGCCGCCCAGGTTCGTATGGGTCGCCTCGTGCACGTCAAGGGATTCGGTAAGCCATTCCCAGGCGACGTCGGGAAGCAGCGGGTCTCCTGCTACGGCATCGTCCAAGTCTGCTTGGATATAGGCCACCAGGCGCATCGCACCCTCCCAGGCCTCCTCAGCGCCCGGATCGTGGAGCAGGATGAGGCGGCCGAAGGCATCGCCGTCAGAGTCAGTGGGGATGTTGTCCCCATGCTCGTTGCGCTCAACTTCCAAGCCGATGGCGTGGCTGAACGGCGCTAGGCGCTGCGGTGGGCGGATGGTGCCCAACGTGATTTCTGGGCGCAGCTGTGCGGCATGGAGGGACTCAACGGCCTCCGTGAAGGCGGCCGGGGTGCTCGGCTCCGCAGGGCGCGAATCGGCGGGGGAGGCGGCGGCGCGATCGTGCAGGTTGGTCGGTGCCCCTGCGAGGTTGCGCGAAGAAACGTCGGAATTGCTCACGGGGAACAACGTATAAGCTCCGCCCTCGTGGCGGTGGAAGGCGCGCCGAAAGGCTAGTGGCGCGAGGGGTCGTCTCCAACTTATGATGGATGCGAAACTCTGTCGGTTGAAAGAAGGAGAAAGGCATGTCGAAGGTCAACTTTGCCGAGCTCAATAAGGTCCAGCGCTATTCGCAGCACGCGGTTTTTCAAGTAATCCCCGGTGCGCTGGGCACCGAGCGCGAGGAGATCGTGGCGCAGGCACAGAAGTTCTTCGCGGAATTGGAGGAAGCAGGCGTGGTTACCGTTCGCGGTATCTATGATCTCTCCGGGATGCGGGAGAGCGCTGACTTCATGATCTGGTGGCACGCTGAGGAATTCGCCGACATCCAGAAGGCCTTTGCGGACTTCCGCCGCGAGACCACCCTGGGGCAGGTTTCTGAGGTGACGTGGGTAGGAAATGCTTTGCACCGCCCAGCGGAGTTCAACAAGTCTCACCTGCCGTCCTTCATTATGGGCGAGGAGCCCGGCGAGTGGATTTCCGTCTACCCCTTCGTGCGCTCTTATGACTGGTACACCATGGATGAGGAAAAGCGCCGCCGCATCCTCATGGAGCACGGCATGCAGGCACGTGATTATCCGGACGTACGCGCCAACACCGTGCCAGCCTTCGCGCTGGGTGACTACGAGTGGATCCTGGCCTTTGAGGCCCCGGAGCTGCACCGCATCGTGGACCTGATGTACCTCATGCGCTACACCGAGGCTCGTCACCACGTGCGCGAGGAGATTCCTTTCCACACCGGCCGCCGCGTGAAAGACGTGGCTGAGCTCATCGCGATCCTGCCTTAAGAACCGCGATAATTCGCGGTAGCTGCCGCGAAAAGCGCCGGAAGCCGGTTGAGGGTTTAGTCCTCGACCGGCTTTTCTTCTAGATCCAGGCAGATGGAATTGATGCAGTAGCGCAGGTCCGTCGGCGTATCGTAGCCCTCACCCTCGAAGACGTGGCCGAGGTGGGATTCACAGTTAGCGCACAGTACCTCGATGCGGCGCATGCCCAGTGAATTGTCTTCGCGCTCAATGATGGCGTCGCCGGCCAAAGGGGAGAAGAAGGACGGCCAGCCGCAGTGCGACTCAAACTTTTCCGTGGAGCGGAAGAGCTCGGCACCACAGGCGCGGCAGGAGTACACGCCTTCGGTAGTCGTGTTGGTGTACTCGCCGACGTGCGGTGCTTCCGTTCCGGCCTCACGCAGAACGTGGTACTCCTCGGGGCTTAACCGCTTGCGCCATTCGGTATCTGCAATGAGCTTGAAATCAGTCATGCTGGGAGTTTATCGCTAGCTTGAGGCTTTGGGCTAGTGCCTCTCTCCGCGGACCACCAGCCGGCTACGGTGGTGGCGGTCACCACGATGAGCAGTCCCCACCCGATGGTGGCGATGAAGACGCTCATCCAGTGTGCGGCGGTGGGCATGCTTGTCGACGTCCACTCGAGCGGCGCCAAGAATAAAAATGCGGCCAACCATGCTCCCCATGTGTGGAAGACCGAGCGTGCAAGCATCACCGTAAACAGCATGGGGATAAGCCACATGGAGTAGTACTGCTGACCCAGGGAGGAAAGGAAAAAGATGCCGGCCATGATGGCACCACTTGTGCTCAGCGCCCAGAAGGTGGGCTCGCTGTCGCGCCAGCGTAAAAGCCCAAGGATGCCTACTGCCGCTAGTGCCGCGAACAGGATCCAGATGGGGTAGTAGATAATGCCGGGCAGATCGAAGTAGGCGCACACGCCCGGCCATGATGCGTTGGCATAATCGCGCGTTGTCGCAAGGTAGGGAAGAAGGTTGGCGCGGAAGCCTTCCACGCCCGGGACGATCGGCCAAGCAGCAAGGTTGCTCGCCAGTGGTATAGCCACGCCCAAACCTAAGGCGATCCAGCGCTTGCGCACTAAAGCGAGGAAGAGCAGCGGGGCAAATTGCGGCTTAACCAGAATCGCCAGACCGATGCACAGCCCGGCGGCCCATCCGTGTTTATCCAACAAGACCAGAAACGCCACCATGGCGAGTAGAAGCACGCCGTTGATATTGGTAAAGACCAAGGTATTGATGACTGATTCGGTAGCGAAGGCAGCAGCGATGCTGACTGGCCACAAGGGTCCGCGCAAGCTGTGGCCTACGAAGCGGGTCAGTAGGGCCAAGGCGGCGACGATGGCCGCGGCGTTGGCCAGGATGAAGGCGATGCGCGCGTGTTCCTCGGAAACAAGCCCCAAGGGGGATAGGAGGAGCGTTGCGCCCGGGTTGTATAGGTAGAGCGGCTCGACGAAGGAATAGTTCTGTTCGTAGACCGGGTTGCCCTCCCACAGGTTCCGGATTGCGCGGTAGACGGTGCCGAAATCATCGGTCACCGTGCCGTTGAAGGCGAGCACGAACACGCGATGGAACACCAAGACTATGGCGGCGGGCCACGCGGCGGCCGTCCACAGTCGCGCGGAATCTGAGGTTGAGGGAGCCGGAGAAGTCACGGCAGCACAGTTTACGGTGTTTGGGTTCGTCGATAGCGCAGAAACACCGTGCTGTCGACAGCAGCAACGTTCTCCAACTCGAGCTTGAGCGCAGGGGAGGTGGCTTTGCCATCGACGACGGGCTTTTCGACGGAGGGCGATAGGTGCGGGTCGAGCGTCAAATAGAGCTTGTCCACAAGCCCTTCGGCGATAAAGGCGGAATACACGGAAGGGCCGCCCTCACAACTGATGCGGCGCGCGCCCCGGGCGCGAAGGGCTGAGATTGCCTCGCTCATGGTACCGGTGCCAATGCTTAGAACGTCGGCACCGGCCTCGACGAGGTGCTGGGCCTCGGGCGAGGATGCGCGTTCCTCAGGAGTCAGCACTATGGGGCCGGAGGCTATAAGGTCCTCGAATCCGGCAAAGTCTAGCGAGTGGCTGAGAATGGCAAGGCGGGTGTTGCTTGCTGGCCCGTAGGACTCTGCCTTCACGGTTGCCGAACCCACTACGGTGACGTCGGCCCAATCGCGCAAGGCTGCGAAAAGCTTGGCGTCAGTGTCGTTGCCCATGGGGCCGGAGGTGCCATTGATGGTGGCTGAGCCGTGAAGCGTGCTGACGGCGTTGAGCCGAATGCCTTCGCTGTCAGGGCCGAGTAACGCGTCGATCCGTGCGGTGTAGTCCATGCAGCCAGCGTACGTGTTAACCCCTAACTCAGGCCTAGGCTCAAGCCCTCAACCCCCAAGCGCATTCAGAAAAAGAAAAAGACCGCAGATGAACTGCGGTCTTAATGAGTGGTCCTAGCTGGGATTGAACCAGCGACCTTTCCGGTGTGAACGGAACGCTCTCCCACTGAGCTATAGAACCTCGGTGCAGCACTTAAGGTACACCGCGATTGTGTGAACCCCCTAATCGTCCAGCTCAACTGGGCTTTACCTGGTGATGGTGCTGGCAGGAAGTGGAAGGGGCAATCCAAGTCGGTGTGCTCATGGCGGGGTACTGGGGCCTAGAAATGGCCGGGAAAGAAGAAGCGTGTGCAGCGTATCCGGATGTCACATCTGGAAGTCGCGGTCTCAATCACATGGTTGTAATCCAAATGTTGAGCCGGGCTCTGGGATTAGTGCCGTGGGCTGCGGATTTGGAAACTGGGGAGGCGCACGATAAAGTTTCTTCTCGCACCACGGCATACCAGTCGGGGACGTGCAATGCGGATGTAGCGCAGTTGGTAGCGCATCACC
>NZ_KV799847.1:240490-278561 GCF_001810085.1 Corynebacterium sp. HMSC072A02
AGGGTCGCGAGTTCGAGTCTCGTCATCCGCTCCAGCACATGTAGTGTGTGAGGCGGTATCGCCACGGTGGAATGGCCGAGTGGTGAGGCAACGGTCTGCAAAACCGTGCACACGGGTTCGATTCCCGTTTCCACCTCAAAAGCTGGCGCCCAACTTCGGGTGCTGTGAGCGCGTTTAGCTCAGCGGGAGAGCGCTTCCCTGACACGGAAGAGGTCACTGGTTCAATCCCAGTATCGCGCACAAGGACTTAGTCCTAGAAACCGGGCCTGGTTTCGAATGCGGATGTAGCGCAGTTGGTAGCGCATCACCTTGCCAAGGTGAGGGTCGCGAGTTCGAGTCTCGTCATCCGCTCCAAGGCTTTCTTGATGCTAGAGGGAATCTTGAGCAAGTAAATAGCCTTGATAAATGGATAAGCGCGATTAGCTCAGTGGGAGAGCGCTTCCCTGACACGGAAGAGGTCACTGGTTCAATCCCAGTATCGCGCACAGGGTTTCCATTTTGGAGCCCGCGACGAGCGAGAGCTCGTCACGCGGATGTAGCGCAGTTGGTAGCGCATCACCTTGCCAAGGTGAGGGTCGCGAGTTCGAGTCTCGTCATCCGCTCCACATCGAGTGTCCCTCCACTATGGAGGGGCACTTTTGTTTTCACAATTCACTGCGCTGGAGGGGGATCTTCCCCGTTGGCGGGAGAACTATTTGCCAGCCGTTTATGATGTTTCTCACAGTCTTGTCGTCTCAAGAAAGCAGACATCATGAAAGTCTTGTCTCCACCAACGTTTTTCCAGTATGGACCGTTGCGCAGAGCTTTTGCTCTTCTTTTTGCCCTAATAATCGGGTTTCTCACCGTCGTGGCGGTACCAGCGTCTGCACAGAATCCCACTGGAGTGACGCCCAGCGCAGCTCCGAGCTCCGAAGCCGCTTCCGCGAATAACCCGGAGTCCGGCTCTGGTGGGGAGGCCGCAGATCCTGAGAGTGGTGCGACGATGCTTGTTCTCGACTCTTCTGGTTCGATGAATGTGCAAGATGCTGGCGCGCAGACCCGGCTCGACGCCGCGAAGGATGCAACGAAGAAGTTCGTCTCTGAGCTAGGTGGGACCATCCCGCTCGGACTTGTTACTTACGGCGGCACGGTCGATGAATCACCCGAGAATCAGGAAGCAGGGTGCCAAGACATCCACGTGGTCAGCGGTCCTAAGGAGGACGTCGGGGATTCTTTCACCGGTCCGATTGATGCTCTCCAGGCTAAGGGATATACCCCGATTGGTGATTCACTGAAGAAGGCCGCCGAAGAATTGGGTGGCCAGCACGGCACCATTGTGCTTGTCTCTGATGGAATCGACACGTGCGCGCCGCCGCCAGTATGTGAGGTGGCAAAGGAGCTTCACGATCAGGGCGTTGACCTGGTTATCAACACCATTGGCTTTAACGTCGATGAGGAGGCCCGCAAGGAGCTCTCCTGTATTGCAGATGCCGCAGGTGGCGAGTATCTCGACGCCGATGATGCAGACTCACTGGCAGCGATGATCAAGAAGGCAGCAGGGCGCGCCGCGGACATCTACCAATCCGATGTCGAACAGATTGAAGGTAGCGAAGATATCAGTCAACCAACGCAGCTTCCTCGCTGGGAGTCTGGTGAGGACTTCATCTTCCGTGCGCAACTGGAGCCGCCGACTAACGGCGGAGAGGACACTCACAAGGATTTTCACGCTGAGTCATGGTCTATCCCCGTCAAGCCGGGTGAGCGCTATGTAGCGTCGATATACAAGACTCTGGACGGCGCGGTGGTTAAGCCGCGAAGCCTTGATTTGTCAGTGTTCTTTGGTGACGGTTCCGAGCCACCGACCGGTAATCATGGCGGTGAACAAGGCTCCATTGAGTGCACTGTTGATCAGGACGAGTTCCATACCTCCATTCGCACAGACGCTTTGCCCAGCGCAAGCGCTTTTACGCGAGAAATGGGCTCCGAAAAGTGTCCAAGTGACGAACTTGTCTTGACCGCGAAGCGAGCTATGAACTACAAAGCTGAGGAACCCCTCGATGTGGAAATCCTCCTCCACCGCATTGACCCTGTGTCCAATATGGATGAGCTGGTGAGTGGGCTGGACAGCGAGGTCGAGGGCGAACTTCATGCCAATTTTGAAGGCGCTGAAAAGATTCGCGCGGCTAGCTGGTTTGGTGATGCCATTGAGCTGGAAAGCGGAGACACCATCGAGACCGACATTGTGCGGGGCGAGGCGCAAGTCTTCAAGGTTCCCATGAAGGAAGGACAGCAGCTTGCCGCTGCCTTGAAAGTAGGCGAGATGTCTGATGAGAATGCCTTGAAGTACTCGTCCCTGAATTTGGAGATTCTCAACCCCGCGCGCGAGCGAGCTGGTGACAACGATTATATGTCGGCCTTGAACGAGGGCCAAGAAGTTGCAGCACACTCGGTTATACCGACGGCTTTCGCCAATCGTTTCGGTCAAAGTCAGGCAAACGGGCAAGGAGCCCAAGCTAACTGGTTGGAGGGTGACTATTACATCTTGGTCACCCTAGATGCGGGTACGGGGTCCGAAAAGGAGGATGAGGTATTCGATGGCAAGCGAGACACGGTGAAATACGCTCTCACAACAAAGGTGCTGGGAGAACCAATCCAAGGCCCAATCTATGAACCCGTCAAGGACCAGACTGAGGATCCGAAGAGCGACGGCGATAAAGAGATGAAGGATAAGACGGACCAAGCAGCAAGCGCGGACGAAGACAAAGGCTTTGGCCTCGGCATTCTTGGCTATCTCTTAGCTGCTGCGCTGGGCATCATTGCACTTGCCGTCGTCATCTTGGTACTTATCCTTCTGCGCGGGCGTAGCAATTAGTAAGCCCAGGAATATGACTTAGCTGCTGTTGGAGCTGCAGCAGGGAACTTTTCCACTGCATGCAACGACTACTTGGTAACCTCGCATATTCCGTGCGGGGTGAAGGATTGGCTCGAGGATCCCTCCCGGCGATAGGATGAGGGAACCTTCAACCAAAAGTTTCATCAGACCATCAAGGAGTTGTTCTGGACATGCAGCTGCGTCAGGTCACCACAGGGATTGCTGCCGGGGCAGCCTGCCTCGCGGTCGGGCTGTCCGCGCCACTAGCGGCGGCACATGACTCAGTCATAGGCGGCAACGTTGTGAGTGATACGCCGCTGGAGGAATTCCCTCGCGAAATCACGCTGGAATTCTCTGGCATCCCAAAGGACAACTTCAACACCTTCGCCGTGAGTGATAAGACAAGCGGCGACGTGCTCTTTGACGCAACCCCGACCATTGACGGCCGAAACCTCACCGTCGAAGTCCCCCAGGACGTCGAGCCCGGTGATGGTGACTACCAAGTAGGTTTCCGCATTACGTCCTCCGATGGGCACTCCACACTCGGTTCCGTGCCATTTAGCGTGGCCTCCGGGGCTGGGGGAGATAAGACTGCAGATGCTTCTGCCGATGGTGCCAAGGAAAGCGACGATGCAGAAGAGTCTCAGGATCCCCTGAGTTCTTTGCCTACCGCGGCCAAATGGATCATTGGTGTAGGAGCAGTTCTCGTCGTCGGCGCAGCCCTTTTCGCCTTCGGAGCAAAGACCCGCCGTTCTGGCGGAGAAGACCCAGAAGGCTAAGCACCACACGGTTCTGATGATGCGAGAGTCAAACCGCATTTTATTTCACTACTGTTACTGCAGAAAGGCATGTCACATGCTGAATTCCCGTATTTTCCTCCGTGCTTCCGTGGTTGCCGTTGCGGCTGCCGGCCTTACACTGGCAAGCTGCTCGACGAGCGAGGAAGATTCCACCGCAGCCCCATCGAGCGCAGCAGCCAGCGCTGAGAAGGACAAGGAAGCAGCGACCAGTGGTTCGGCTTCTTCCTCCGCTGAGTCCGGTGTGACCTTCGAGGATGCTGTCGTGCGTGCCATGGAGAAGGACTCGGATATGACCGCGATCTTCGGCACACTCCACAACCACACGGACAAGGACATCAACGTGGTTGGCTTTACCTCTTCGGTGAAGGCGGAGCACTACGAGATCCATGAGGTCGTCGATGGCGTCATGCAGGAAAAAGAAGGTGGATTTGATCTGCCCGCTGGCGAATCCGTTGAGCTCGCACCGGGTAGCTTCCACTTCATGCTGATGGGAGTTACAGAGCCCGTTATGGCTGGCGAGACCGCCACACTGACGCTGGAGCTTAGCGACGGCTCAACGGTCGACCTGGGCGACATCCCCGTGCGTTCCATCGGCGCAGGCGACGAGAACTATGGCGATATGGGCGGCATGGATCACGGCGACGATATGGACCATGGCGACATGAAGCATGGTGATCACATGGACCACTCAGAGTCCGCAGACATGTCGGGCATGAAGACGGAAGAGCACGCTCACTAGAAAAGCGTTCTCTGGGCCAAGGTAGGCAAGTTATCGGTTCTCACGAGATAGGGAGACATCAACGATGAGCGGGTTCGAGGAACCTGTCAGCCGGCGTGGATTGCTCGCCGGAAGTGCTGTGGCTGCAAGCGCGGTAGCGCTCGCCGGTTGCGCGAAGGGGGAGGAGTCAGGGCAGTCTTCGGCGGAGTCTGCAGACGCTTCCCAAGCAGCGCAGGCCGGTGATGCCGGAAGCACCGGGCCGGAGCGCCGCGAGGAAACCATGGGTGGCGATATCGTCGCTTTCGATGGCAAGCATCAAGCAGGCATCCAAACCCCGGTCCAGGCGCACGTGGAATTGGTCGGTTTCAACCTGAAGAAGGAGACCACCGCACGCGGCGCGGCCGCACTCATGCGTCTGTGGACGGAGGACGCTCGCCGCCTGTGCACCGGCGAGAACCCGCTGGGTAGCCTCGAGCCTGAATTGTCTACCACCCCGGCAAACCTCACCGTCACGTGCGGTTGGGGAGAAGGATTCTTTGACACGGTGGGCGTCGCCAAGCCCAGCTGGCTGCGAGATATCCAGGACTTTGAACACGATGATTTGCGCCCTGAATGGGGACAGACCGATATCGTCCTACAGATCTGCAGTGATGATGCCTTCACCGCGGCCTATGTACTGCGGCATATGACTCGTGCCGGTAAAGACTACGCCGACGTCGCGTGGATTCAACAGGGGTTTAGCCACGCTTATGGTTCCGCACCGAAGGGAACAACCGCGCGCAACCTTTTTGGGCAAAAAGACGGCACGGTCAACCCGCGAAGCGATGAAGATTTCAATGAGCAAGTGTGGATCGAGGACGGCCCCTTTGCCGGCGGCAGCGCCATGGTGGTTCGCCGCATCCACATGAACCTCGATACGTGGGAGCAACTTGATCGTGCTGCACGTGAAAACGCTACAGGTCGAGCGCTCGATACCGGCGCACCTCTAGGTGGCAAGGACGAGTTCGACGAGGTTGACCTGGACGCGCGAAACGAGTTTGGCCTCAAGGCTATTGATGAAAACTCGCATGTCGCCCGGGCACATCCTCCGGTCGACTCACCTCATCAGAAGCTGCTGCGCCGTCCGTATAACTACAACCTTCCGCCTTCCCCGGAGACCACCAAGCGCGGTGAACTCAGCAACGCTGGATTGATCTTCATTTGCTACCAGAAGGATCCTACGGCCCAGTTCGAGCCCATCCAGGCGCGCCTCGACAAAGCGGATCGCCTCAACGAGTGGATTACCCACATCGGCTCGGCCGTGTACTACATGCCTGCCGGAACTGAGGGCGAAACCTTTTGGGGCGAATCGCTCATCCGCAGTTAAGAGGGGTAGACTAAGCCGCTGTAACTTTCTCGTTGAGCGCTGCTCGGCCAGGTATGTCGAGCGGCGCGTGAGCGCAAAGGAGCGCAACAAGTCATGGCGGAAATGATTCCAGCAGTCCCGGTGAACTACGAGCCGATCACGGTCCCGGCCGGTACTGCCGTGGGAGCAGCGATGCGCGAGCATGAGCTGCCCAACAAGGGCCCCGAAGCAGTAGTCGTCGTCCGCGGCGCCGACGGTACTCTCTACGACCTTTCCCACACGCCGGACACTGACGCCGAGTTCACTCCGGTTGCTGCCTGCGAGGAAGACGGCCGCGCCGTTATTCGCCACTCCTGTGGGCACGTCATGGCCCAGGCCGTGCAGGCGGAGTTCCCCGGCACCAAGCTGGGCATTGGCCCGGCCATCGAGAACGGCTTCTACTTCGACTTCCAGACCGCAGAGCCCTTCACTCCGGAGGACCTCAAGGCCATTGAGAAGCGCATGAAGAAGATCATCAAGGGTGGCCAGCGCTTCGAGCGCCACGTCTACTCCTCCCCGGAGGAAGCGGAGCAGGCGCTTGCTGCCGAGCCGTTTAAGCTCGAGCTGGTCCAGGACAAGGGCAACGTGGACCCTGATTCCGATGAGGCTGCCGAGGTTGGTGCCGGCGATCTGACCCACTATGACAACGTCAACCCGCGCACCGGCGAGGTGGAGTGGTTTGATCTGTGCCGTGGCCCGCACGTTCCGACCACCAAGTACATCCCGGCATTCACTCTGACGCGTTCCTCTGCTGCCTACTGGCGCGGTGACCAGTCCAAGGCTGGCCTGCAGCGCATTTATGGCACTGCTTTCGAATCCAAGGAAGCTCTTGAGTCCTACAAGACCATGGTGGAAGAGGCAGAAAAGCGTGACCACCGCCGCTTGGGTGCCGAGCTGGACCTGTTCTCCTTCCCGGATGAGATCGGTTCCGGTTTCCCGGTATTCCACCCCAATGGCGCTACCGTGCGCATGGAGATGGAAGAGCACTCCCGCCGCCGCCACATCGCTGATGGCTACTCTTTCGTGTCCACCCCGCACCTGACCAAGGGAGACCTCTTCAAGAAATCCGGCCACCTGGACTTCTACGCGGATGGCATGTTCCCGCCGATGCAGCTCGATGGCGAGTGGGATGAGGACGGTAATTGCACCAAGCAGCCGCAGGACTACTACGCCAAGCCGATGAACTGCCCGATGCACAACCTCATCTTCGCTTCTCGTGGCCGCTCGTACCGCGAGCTGCCGCTGCGCCTCTTCGAGTTCGGTACGGTGTACCGCTACGAAAAGTCCGGCGTTGTTCATGGTCTGACTCGCGCCCGTGGCTTCACCCAGGATGACTCCCACATCTACTGCACCCCTGAGCAGCTCGAAGATGAACTGACCAAGGTTCTGGAGTTCATCATTTCTCTGCTCAAGGACTACGGCTTGGACGACTTCTACCTGGAGCTGTCCACCAAGGATCCGAATAAGTACGTCGGCTCTGATGAGATCTGGGAGCGCTCGACGGCTATTCTGCAGTCCGTGGCGGAGAAGTCCGGTCTTGAGCTGGTTCCGGACCCAGCGGGCGCGGCCTTCTATGGCCCGAAGATCTCTGTCCAGGCTCGCGATGCCATCGGCCGTACCTGGCAGATGTCCACCGTGCAGCTGGACTTCAACCTGCCGGAGCGCTTCGAGCTGGAGTACACGGCGTCGGATGGCAGCAAGCAACGCCCGATCATGATTCACCGCGCGCTCTTCGGTTCCATTGAGCGCTTCTTCGGCGTGCTGCTGGAGCACTACGCCGGCGCCTTCCCGGCATGGCTGGCCCCGCACCAGGTGGTGGGCATCCCGGTGGCGGATACCTTCGCCCCGCACCTCGAGAAGGTATGCGCCGAGCTGCGCTCCCGCGGCCTGCGCGCTGACGTCGATACTTCCGACGACCGCATGCAGAAGAAGATCCGCAATCACACCACTGGCAAGGTCCCGTTCATGTTGCTGGCGGGCGAGCGCGACGTTGAGGCAGACGCCGTGTCCTTCCGCTTCCTTGACGGCACGCAAGTTAACGGCGTGCCCGTGGAAGCTGCAGTCAACGTCATCGAGGCTTGGGTGCGTGAGCGCAACAACGATCAACCAACCAAGGAAACCATCGCCGAGCGTGTCTAGGTGCAGATGCATCTAGACAGAGCTGAGAAAGGGAGCACACACAGAGTGGGAGAGTACGTCGATACCGGCCTGGGAACCCCCGACCGCTTAGAGCGCCTGTGGGCGCCGTACCGTATGAGCTACATCAAGCGTGAGGGCGGCGCCGGCGACGTGCCAAAGGAAGCCCGTAACCCGTTCGTGGAGATCCCACAGATGTCCGACGAGGACGGGCTCATCGTTGCCCGCGGTGAGCTTGTCTATTGCGTGCTCAACCTTTATCCCTATAACGCCGGCCACATGATGGTCATCCCGTACCGCCAGGAATCTGAGCTGGAAAACCTCACCGAGGAGGAGTCCCGCGAGCTCTTCCAGTTTGCCCAGGCCGCCATCCGGGTCCTGAAGAAGGTGTCCGGCCCCGATGCCGTCAACGCCGGTTTTAACCTGGGGCGGGCCTCGGGCGGATCGGTGGGGCAGCACCTGCACATGCACATCGTTCCGCGGTGGAGCGGAGATTCAAACTTCATGACTATTGTGGATGGCGTTAAAGTGCTGCCGCAGCTCCTCAAAGACACCCGTTCCCTTCTTGCTCAGGGATGGGCGGAGCTCGCCGCCGAAGGAATCATCTCAGGAGAAGCGCATGCTTAGTGTTCACGGGCGCAAACCCGCCGCCGTGGTTGTGGTCCCGGTGGCCAAGCTCTTCCTCAAGATGGGCCTGACCCCGAATATCGTCACCATTGTGGGAACGATCGTCACCATTGCCATATCGGTCATCCTCATCCCACTTGATCACCTCTTTGCCGCCGCGCTGTTGTCGGGTCTCTTCGCGGCCTTCGACATGCTCGACGGCACGATGGCGCGCCTGACCACAGGTGGATCAAACTTCGGCGCGACTCTCGACGCCTCCTGCGACCGCATTACCGACGGTGCCTTGTTCGCGGCGATCGCTTACTGGATGGTGTACGTCGACAACGCTCACCCCATCAACTTCGCCGCCTGCATGGTGGTGCTGGTTAGTTCCCAGGTCATCTCTTATGTCAAGGCGCGCGGCGAGGCCTCCGGTTTCAAGATGATTGGCGGCCTCGTCGAGCGCCCAGAGCGCCTCATCCTAGGACTCGGCGGCGTGGGGTTGGAAGGCCTGGGCGTGCCTTATGCGCTGGAAGTCGCCCTGTGGCTGCTGGCTGTGGGGTCTATCTTCACCATTTACCAGCGCATGCGCCAAGCGGCGCGTCAGGACACCAAGGCGCGTTTTAAGAAGGAACTGAAGCACCTATAGCTCAATCCCCGCTCCCACCGGAAGGTACCGTGCCCCCGGCCCGCACAGAAAGGCTCCTGAACCGTGGCTCTACTGGATCGTGACCGGCTGACCGCCGCCGCGTACATCGCGTGCTGGAAGGTCGTGCGCTTCCTCCCGCAGCCTCTCGCTGCCTGGCTTTTCGAGCGGGGCGCGGACTGGGCTAGCGACAACGGCAAGGGCATGGAGCAGCTGCGCCAGAACTTGAGCCGGGTTGTGGGGCCCGAAAACGTCACGCAGGAGCTGGTGCGGAACTCGATGCGCTCCTACATGCGCTACTGGTTCGAGGCCTTCCGCTTGCCGGCCATCCACTCGGACCCTGATCTGCAGAAGCGGTTGTTGGCTGGCCTGCGCGGCAAGGAGTACTCGGATGCGTCGGTGGCATCCGGGCGCGGCGTGATTTTTGCGCTGCCGCACTCAGGAAACTGGGACATGGCGGGCGTCTTCTGCGTGGGCCACTATGGCGGCTTTACTACGGTGGCTGAGCGCTTGAAGCCGGAGGCGCTTTTCGACGCCTTCGTGGACTACCGCGAAAGTCTCGGATTCACTGTTCTGCCGCTGACCGGAGGTAGTTCGTCACCATTCCCGCGCCTCAAGGATGCCTTGGAACGAGGCGGGGTGGTGTGTTTGCTGTCCGAGCGTGATCTCACGCGCACCGGCGTGCCCGTAGACTTCATGGGCGAAGAAGCCAACGTTGCCGCCGGCCCCGCCCAACTCGCCATAGAAACAGGGGCGGCTCTCCACGTGGTGCACTCGTGGTTCGACCGCAAGGGCTGGGGGCTGTCCGTCGGCCCCGAGGTTGAGGTCACGACTCTTCAGGAGACGTGCCAGCGCCTCGCGGACGGCTTCGCAGAAAACATCCGGGCGCACCCCGAAGATTGGCACATGTTGCAACCGCACTGGAATGCGGACGTCGAGCGCCGGCGCGCTGCTCGCCACAAGAAGTAGAAAGGCAGAACACACTCCATGCGCATAGGTATTATCTGCCCCTATTCCTTCGACGAACCCGGCGGGGTTCAGGCCCACATCCTTGACCTAGCCACTGTCTTCATTGAGCAGGGGCACCACGTGGAGGTGCTGGGGCCGGCGTCGACAAGCACGCAGGTGCCCAGCTTTGTGCGCAAGGGTGGCTGGGCCGTGCCAATTACCTATAACGGCTCGGTGGCTCGCTTGTCTATCGGACCGCACGTGCGCCGAAACATCAAGCGCTTCATTCGCGAGGGAAACTTCGACATCCTACACATCCACGAGCCGAATTCCCCGAGCTATTCCATGGCTGCGCTGGCAGCGGCACGTGGCCCTATTGTGGCGACGTACCATGCTTCGGCATCAAGCTCCGTGGCGCTGACCCTGGCCAAACCTTTCCTGCGCCCGTACCTGGAAAAGATCCGGGGAGGCATTGCGGTCTCAGAGATGGCTCGCCGCTGGCAGGTAGAGCAGTTGGGTGGTGACCCCGTGCTCATTCCCAATGGGGTAGATACCTCTGTATATGCGCGCGAGCGTGCTTGTGCCGAGCATAAAGAGAATGATTCAGAGATTGAGATCGTGTTCTTGGGGCGTCTCGATGAGCCGCGAAAGGGCCTGGACATTCTTCTTGAGGCCCTCACCCTGCTCCCAGAGAAGGTGCGCGTGACAGTCATGGGCGGCGGTCATCCGCGGAGCGTTCCGGGAGTCGACTTTGTGGGGCGCGTCAGCGATGCCGAGAAAGCGGCCATCTTAGGGCGCGCCGATATCTACGTGGCTCCCAACACCGGCGGCGAGAGCTTCGGCATCGTTCTGGTTGAGGCAATGGCAGCTGGCTGTGCAGTGGTGGCTTCGGATTTAGAGGCCTTCGCTGCAGTGTGCAATGCCGACTCGGAAGAACCTGCTGGTGCCTTGTTCAGAACCGGCGACGCCACGGACTTGGCGCGCGTGCTGCAGGATGTAGTGAACGATACGGACAAGCGACAGGCCTTGATCAAGGCAGGGGTGGAGCGCGCCCGCGACTACGATTGGGATCATGTGGCCGCTGCCGTCATGCGCGTGTACGAGACGGTGGCGGATGGCACGAAAGTGCGGGTGTCTTAAATGCCCATTGAAGTTGTCATTGCTCTTGCCGTCCTCCTCATCCTGGGGATGTGGGCGCTCTATACGGCGCAGCGGCTGAACTCCCTCCATATCCGCACAGACGCGGCCCTGGCTCAGCTTGAGGCCACGCTGGATCGCCGCGCGGCGGTGGTTAGCGCGCTAGCTCCCGAGCTTGAGGGCATTGCGGCGCGCGCAGAGGCGACGGAGCTTGCGCAGGGGAGTTTCGATGAACGGGCCACCCGGGAGCGTGAGCTGTCGGCGGCCATCGCACAGCGCTTTGAAGCGCGTCCGGCCGTGCTTGCCGACGTCGAAGGGCGCATCCACTTAGCTCACCGCTTCTACAACGAGGCGGTCAGCGATACCCGCGCGCTGCGCCTGCGCCCGGCCGTAAAGCTGCTGCGCTTGGGAGGCACGGCGAAGCTGCCGGAGTATTTCGAGCTGAGTCAAATTGAGGTGTGATCCACCTGGGACTGTTGAGCCCGCGCCACGCGGGACTCGAGGGAGTACCAGTACAGAGCAAAAGCGGTCATCGCCAGGATGAGGAGGTTGCGCAACACGAGTGCGTACACCGGGTTGAGGTTTTCGCCCACAAAGAACCAGATGTAGTCATAGCCATAGGGGTAGATGACGGTTCCCAGGGCTGCTGTTCCCACGGCGAGTACTGCCATGATGGCGCGCACCCCAGCGATACTAGCGGCCTTGTTTCGGTAGGAAGCAGACTCCACGGGGACGGGGGAGCGGAGCGCCACTGCCAGAATCGGCCCAAGCCACACGATATATTGCGGAGAAAAGACCTTATTCGTTGCCATGAGCAGCAGGATTGCCGCGATGAAGAAGACAAGTGTGGAGCGTGAGCTCCAGCCGCCGCGCAGAAAGTGAACGAGCGCTACTGCAATGATCCAGAGGAGTGCGGCGCCCATCGCGATGGTGCTCACAGTAATCGCCGTATCGACACCAGGCCCGGAGATCTCAAAGCTTTTCGACGCCGCGTATTCCATCGTCCACACCCCAGGCTGGTGATGGGCTTGGTAGACGAACCAGGTGGCGGCCAGAGATTCAATCTGGAGGCCGCGCTGACCTTGATACGTCAGAGGAGAGAGCAACCTATCCACACCGGCTATCGCAGCTACGCCGAGGCAGAGTGCGGCGAGGCTTCCGAAAAAAGCGGCCAGCCGCTGCCAAGTATCACGAGACGTTACGCGTCCGACGAGCCCGGCAGCGAGGACTCCGGGCCACAGCTTGGCTGCGGTGGCCCAGGCCAACAAAGCCGAGGCAAGACGCGGGCGGGTGGCCAGAAGTGCGCCCGCACCGGCGACGAGCAAGGCGGGATAGAGGTCTAGCCGCCACGTGAAAACGTGGCCTGCCGCGGTGCCGAAAAACACCCAAAACCATCCGGCGCTATACGCTGCGGGGTTGTCGCGGTGATGGCGCAGGAGGAGGGCGAGGAAGGTGGCGTCGGCAAGCAACACCATGGCTGTAAAGCCGATAGCATAGCGTTCAAAGTCGTAGCCAGTAAGCCACGCGAGCAGGACGCTGGGCCAGGTTCCGACCTGCGGATACTCCGTCATGTCTTGAGGATTATCGCCAAAGACGCCCTCGAGATAATACCGAACGTCTCCGAGCGGGTCCGTGTCGTTGACGAGCATGTAAACGAGGAGAAGGCGCGCCAGGACCCAGCCTGCCCAAATGCTTGGAGTTTTAGCGATTATTTTCAATGGCGGACTCTACGTCAACGGGTGGTCCCAACATGAGCAGGATGCTAAACACAACGGCGACGACGAGTAGCGCGATGAGCGCGCTGCGCACCGGGTGGCGGATGACCTGTGCCAAAACCGAATCGAAGAAGCCGTGTGGCTGTGCGTCGTCGGCAAAGCGCCACGGCCCATCAACGAGTCCGCGCCGAGATACCCAGACCGCATAGGGTAGCGCCGCGAAGGGGATGACGGTCACTACCAGGCCCAGGATTCCAACCCCCACCGGCCAGCGGTTGTTGATCCACACCAGGGCCGTCATGAGCAGGAAGCAGAGGAAGCCGAAGCCGTGGATGCCACCTGCAATCGGTGTGAGCGCCTCGGTGGTGCCGGAGTATTTGAGGATCATGGAGAGGATCAGCAGACCCCACGTGATCATTTCTAGGTAGGCGGCCACGCGGTGCACGCTGTGCGGGGTGGTTGAAGTCATGCGGAACATAGTACGCAACTCCCAGGAGCAGATCAGCTCGTGAGTAGGATGGTCGGAGTGAGTGTGGCGGGCGCCATAACGGCGATGGAATTGGAGTAAAGATGGCATCGGTGGCTCAGGCAGTCGATATCGAGAGGATAGGCGAGGACGAATTTCGCGCACCCGCGGTTCCCTCGCTCATCGCTCGCACCTTTGGGGGACAAACCATGGCGCAAGCGCTTCGGGCGGCGCAGCTCACCGTCGACGATAAGTTGGCGCATTCTATGCATTGCTACTTCGTGGGGCCTGGTGACTCCAGTGTGCCCACAACCATCCGCGTGGAGCGGATACGGGATGGCCGCTCTTTTGCGCATCGCCACGTGCGCGTCTACCAAAAGGACCGCATGATTTTCATGCTCAGCGCTGGTTTCCACGCGTCAGGCGATGTTGGCCCGGAGCATCAGGCAGACATGCCGCAGGTGCCGCCGCCGGAGAGCATTACAGAATCCCCGTACTCCACCCGGATCATCTTGAAGGAGTGGGAAGACTGGGACGTGAGGCTGGTCCCCGACGCATCCCGCGATGCCGTCGCCGCGGAAACCACGGGCGCTGGGTTTCGAAATATCTGGTTCCGTAATACGGGTGCCCTGCTTGCCGACGCCCCCGATCCGTCCCTCCATCAAGCGGCGCTGCTCTACATGTCCGACATGACGTTGATTCGCTCAGCGCTGCTCCCGCACCAAGGGGAGAGGATCCAACTAGCCAGCTTGGATCATTCATTGTGGTTCTTGCGTCCGGCCCGGGTCGATGAATGGATGTTGTACTCGCAGTCGAGTCCCTCAGCGCAGACCGGGACTGGTCTTGCACAGGGCAAGATCTTCAACCAACGCGGGGAGCTACTCGCGGTGGCCATGCAGGAGGGGCTGACACGGACCATGCATCCTGAAAGTGAAGGCACCAGCGCCAACGGCAATTGGCAAAATGTGTGATGCTACAGCGAACCGACAGTTAGGAATGAGGCTTCCACGCGTACCCCTGTGCGGAGGTACGTGGCGTGAGGCCGTATAATTGCACCAGTTTCTAGCAATTTATTGCACAGCCATATCGAAAGGGATGACATGTCAGGCCACTCCAAATGGGCAACGACTAAGCACAAGAAGGCTGCCAACGATGCCAAGCGCGGCAAGGAATTTGCCAAGCTGATTAAGAATATCGAGGTAGCGGCCCGCACCGGCGGCGGCGACCCGGCGGCGAATCCCACCCTCGATGACATGATTAAGAAGGCCAAGAAGGCCTCCGTTCCGAACGACAACATTGAGCGTGCCCGCAAGCGCGGCTCCGGCGAAGAGGCCGGCGGCGCAGATTGGGAGACCATCATGTACGAGGGCTACGGCCCCAACGGCGTGGCCATGCTCATCGAGTGCCTGACGGATAACCGCAACCGCGCAGCCACCGACGTTCGTACTGCGATGTCCAAGAACGGCGGCAACCTCGGCGAGTCCGGTTCCGTTGCGTACATGTTCTCCCGCACCGGCTTGGTCATGGTGGAGAAGGGTGAGCTTAGCGAAGATGACATCCTGCTCGCTGTGCTGGAAGCTGGTGCCGAGGAAGTCAACGACAACGGCGAGAAGTTTGAGATCACCTGTGCACCGGGTGATGTTCCGGCCGTGCGCGAGGCCCTTGTTGCTGCTGACATCGAAGTTGATGACACCGACACCGATTTCCGCGCGTCCGTTGAGGTTCCGCTGCAGGCAAATGATGCCCGCAAGATCTTCCGCCTCATCGATGCGCTTGAGGATTCGGACGATGTCCAGAACGTCTACACCAACATGGACCTCAGCGATGAGGTCCTCGCTGAGCTCGACGAGGACTAAAGGCTTCTAGCTGAGCTTAAGGCCTTCCAGGCCATGTACCGTCACCGTCTCTGATAACGGCGCGCGCCCAGGGGCAGTCTTGAACACAGGGCTGGATTCATCGGCCACGCCGAAGGTGAGGGCGGTGACGAGCTTGTACTCCTCGTCCACCCCGAGGAATTCACGGACCGTGGGCGCGAGGAGTGAAATCATGCCCTGTGGAACACCGTGGTAGCCGTGTGCCTGCAGCGAGAGCAAAAAGTTCTCAGCATAGGTGCCTTGATCGAAGGCAGCGCGAATGCGATCACCCAGCGGTGGAATGAAAAGCTGCGCCGCGTGCGGGGCGCCGAAGAAGCGAAGGTTTTCGCGGATAAACTCCGTGCGCGCCTCTTTATCCTCGCGCGCAATGCCGAGCAGCCCGTACATCTTGGCGGCGAGCTGCTGCGAGCGCTGCGGGTGGACTCCCTGACCATAGTCAATAGTGAAGTCTGGATTAATTCCGTTCCTATCGAACTCCGCGATCAGCGCGGCGCTTAATTCTTTCAAAGCAGCGCCGCCCACGAGGTGTACGTTCCACGGTTGAGTGTTGGAATTGGAAGGTGCGGATTGGGCGTCGATAAGCACCTGCTTGATGACCTCAGTGGGGATGGGATCCGGCAGGAACGCCCGCGGGGAATGACGGGATCGGATAAAGCCTGAATAGTCATTTGGTTGTTGAGACATGCGCGCCACTCTACCCGCGGTGATGAAGAGGAAGCAGATGGGATGGGCCTGACTGATTTGGCAGGCATCGTTCGCAGGGCGCTGATTGCGCTAGAACACATGTGTGTACACTATGCCCCAGGCAAGTGAGTTCATCAGTAGGGCGAGGAGGCGGCCGTGAATTTGGAAGGGCTGCGCGTCATGGGGATTGATCCTGGATTGACGCGCTGCGGCCTGTCCGTTGTCCAAGCAGGACGTGGGCGCGCGGTTATTCCCATCGCAGTAGGTGTCGTGCGCACCCCCAGTGACAAAGAGTTGGGGGAACGCCTGAAGCGGCTATCTGTGGCGGTGAGGGAATGGATGGATGACTACCAGCCGCATGTCGTGGCGCTCGAGCGCGTATTCGAACGCGGCCAAGTGTCAACCGTCATGCAGACCGCTCATGCCGTCGGAGTCTTGGTGCTCGCGGCAGCAGAGCGCGATATTCCTGTGCACATGTACACGCCCTCCGAGGTGAAGAAGGCGATTTCAGGAAATGGGCGCGCTGACAAGAAACAGATGACGGCCATGATTACCCGTATCTTGGGGCTGAGTGAGGCCCCCAAGCCGGCTGATGCGGCGGATGCTTTGGCCCTTGCGGTCTGTCACTGCTGGCGTGCTCCAGCGCTGGCATGGATGAGTGGCGGTGACACGAGCGCCGGCATAGGGGCGGGCGCACGAACAAGCGGGGTACGGGGTTCTTCACCGCGTACCGCGTCTGTCTCTCGCGCGGCAAAGTCAACCTCTTAAGCTAACTGGCATAACCCTTCGAACCAAGGAATTTTTATTTAATGATTGCATCTCTGCGCGGAACAGTCCTCGACATCCAGCTTGATCACGCCGTGCTCGAATGTGCCGGCGTGGGCTATAAGGTCCTTGCCACCCCGGCCACGTTGGGGACGCTCCAGCGCGGTGAAGAGGCCAGGGTTATGACTACGCTCGTGGTGAAGGAAGACTCGATGACGCTGTATGGCTTCACGAGCCACGATGACCGCGACATGTTCCACGTGCTCCAGACGGTCTCTGGGTTGGGGCCAAAACTGGCCTTGGCCGCCCTGTCGGTGATGAGCGCCGGCGATTTAGCTCAGGCGATTGCGGGGGAGGAGACAGCACGCCTGCAAAAGATTCCGGGTGTGGGCAAACGAGTTGCACAACGATTGATTCTTGAGCTCAAGGACAAGGTTCAAGCTTTTGCTTCTGTGGATGGCGGAGATTCTTCGGTTGCTGCGCAGACCGCGTCCGGACCGGTTGTTGAGGATGTTGTTGAGGCGCTCGTCGGGTTGGGCTTTACGGACAAAATGGCCCGCCCCGTGGTGGAATCAGTTGTGGCTGAAAAACCTGAGGCGGCGACACCAGTGGTGCTGCGCGCAGCACTCAGCAAGCTGGGGTCCAAGAAATAGGGGAGAGTGGGTGACATGTCAGACGTAGAACGCACAGAATTCTCACTGCCGGACGGGGTGGAGCTTAACTCTCCACTCCAGCGCAACCAGGATATGGATGCCACCGAGCAACAGGGCGAGCACGATATTGAGCGCTCGTTGCGTCCGAAGTCGCTCGGCGAGTTCATTGGCCAGCCTAAGGTGCGCGAGCAGCTATCCCTTGTGCTTAATGGAGCGAAAAATCGCGGCGTAACGCCAGATCACGTGTTGCTATCCGGCCCTCCCGGACTGGGCAAGACGACGATGGCGATGATCATCGCCCAAGAGCTGGGAAGCTCGCTTCGTATGACCTCGGGGCCTGCTCTGGAGCGAGCAGGTGACCTGGCAGCGATGTTGTCGAATTTGATGGAGGGCGATGTGCTCTTCATCGACGAGATTCACCGCATCGCCCGCCCGGCTGAAGAAATGCTCTACATGGCGATGGAGGATTTCCGTATTGACGTCATCGTGGGCAAGGGCCCAGGGGCTACCTCTATCCCGTTGGAAATTCCGCCTTTTACCCTGGTGGGGGCGACTACTCGCGCCGGAATGCTGACCGGGCCGTTGCGTGATCGCTTCGGCTTCACCGCGCAAATGGAGTACTACGATACCGAGGACCTCACCCAGGTCATCACCCGCGCAGCGCGAATCTTGGAGGTTGACATTGACCAAGATGCTGCGGTGGAGATTGGATCTCGGTCGCGCGGAACTCCGCGTATTGCCAACCGCCTCCTGCGCCGCGTCCGTGACTACGCCGAGGTCAATGGGGATGGTCACATCAATGTTGGCGCAGCACAAGCAGCGCTGCGGGTTTTTGATGTGGACGAACGTGGGCTGGACCGCCTTGACCGTGCGGTACTCGAGGCTCTCATTAAAGGGCACGGTGGTGGCCCCGTGGGAGTCAATACTCTGGCCATCGCGGTGGGCGAGGAGCCGTCGACAGTGGAGGAGGTGTGCGAGCCGTACCTCGTGCGCGCGGGGATGATCTCGCGAACGGGCAGAGGCCGTGTCGCGACTGCGGCGGCATGGCACCACCTAGGCCTTGAGGCGCCCGAGGGAACGGTGGGCGGGACCCTCTTCTAATTGGCCCAGAGACGGGGAGGTCTGGCACACTGACCACTTATGAACGGAACCCAGATTCTTCTACTCCTCGTACTCGCAATTCTCGTTATTTTGCCGAGCTTTATGTCAATGCGCGCGCAGCGCAAGCGCCAGGCACAGATGCAGGAATTGCAATCCTCCTTGAAGCCTGGCCAAGAGGTGATTACCGCCGGCGGCCTGCACGGCACCGTGGTAGAAGCCGGTAAGCAGCAGGTTGATTTGCGCGTTAAGGACGGCACCGTGATTACCTTCGACACGATGGCTATCGTGCGAACTGCTGAGCAGGCTGGCACGGTCAACGATGCGCCGGCTGAGGCGGAGGGCGACAACGACGAACGCTTCCCGAAGCTCTAATTCGAGTTGCGCTCGTCACACTGCGGGCGCCTCACCTTAAGCCTGTTAAGGAAAACCGCGGTCCATGACGTACGATGGTGGACTGTGCTCTAGTCATGGTGGCATCATGGCGCTCAATCGCGTCGTGGAGATGGCTACCATGACCTATGATTTTTAGCCCTGTTCCACACAACACAGGAGAACTTTGTGTCCGCTTCGAAACGTGGTGGCGTTAGCAGCCGTCAACGGCAATGGCCTAAGCGCGCGATAGCGCTGTTTGCGCTCATTGTCATCGTGATTTACGCACTGATATTTCTGACCGGTGATAAGTCGCCTACCCCAAAGCTCGGCATTGATCTACAGGGTGGTACTCGCGTAACCCTGGTTCCGCAGGGTGAGGACCCAACCCAGGAGCAGCTGCAGCAGGCGCGCACCATCCTCGAGCAGCGTGTGAACGGCATGGGTGTTTCCGGCTCTGAGGTCGTCATCAGCGGCTTTAGCTTGGTGATTACTGTTCCGGGCGAAGATGCTTCCCAGGCGCAGGCAGTGGGCCAAACTTCTCAGCTGCTGTTCCGCCCGGTGGGCGAGCAGCCCATGCCGGATATGGACAAGCTTGAGAAGTCCATGACTGATACGGCTAACCGCTGGGTCAAGTACGGAGTCGTGACGCCAGAGCAGGCCAATAAGGCGCTGGCCTCCATCCACGATGCGCTCAACCAGAACGCAGATGCAGCCGCCCAAGGCGGGGAGAAGAAGGACGATAAGAAGTCTCCGGCTCCTACTGTGAGCGAGAAGCCGCTTCCGGCCCCGGCGAACTCTCTTGAGGAATCTGAGCGCCGCGATAAGGTTACTGAGGTTCTGCTTAAGGACCGCCAGTCTGAGGATCCCACCCAACAAACGGCAGCACTGGGCTTGATGACGTGTGACGCGGAATCCGACCCATTGGCCGGAACCGATGACCCGGCAAAGCCGTTGGTGGCTTGCGACTACTCTAATAAGCAGCCCTACCTGCTCAAGCCAGCTCCGCTTCTGGACGGTATTGAGGATCCGAACGGAACCCGTCTGACTGGTAACGAGATTGATAGCAACTCTCCGATTCAGGGCGGCCTGAATTCCCAGACCGGCCAGATGGAGATCAGCTTCGCCTTCAAGACCGGCGATGGCCCCAATGGCTCGCAGACGTGGTCCACCTTGACCCAGGAGTACCTGCAAAAGCAGGTGGCCATCACCCTCGACTCCGGCGTGATTTCTGCTCCGGTAATCCAGGGCGCGACCCCGGTTGGTGCCGCTACCTCCATCACTGGTGATTTCTCTCAGGAGGAAGCACAGAACCTGGCAAATAACCTGCGTTATGGTGCACTGCCGCTGTCCTTTACCGGCTCCAATGGCGAGCCGGGCGGAACGGTGGAGACCGTGCCGCCGTCACTGGGCAAGGCCGCCCTTGAGGCAGCACTCATCGCCGGCATCGTCGGCCTGATTCTGGTTTCGCTGTACTCCATCTACTATTTCCGCGCTCTGTCTTCGGTGGCGCTGCTGGTGCTCGTCACCACCTGCGTCATGCTGTACGGTGCCCTGGTCCTGCTGGGTCGGTGGATCGGCTACTCGCTTGATCTTTCTGGCATGGCGGGCTTGATCATTGGTATTGGTGCCACGGCCGACTCCTTCGTTGTCTACTACGAACGCATGAAGGATGAGATCCTGGGCGGGCGCACATTCCGGTCTGCCACCCGCACGGGTTGGGAGCGCTCGCGGGCAACGATTGTCACGGGTAAGGCCGTGACGCTTATCGGCTCCGTCGTGGTGTACTTCCTCTCTATTGGCGCCGTCAAGGGCTTTGCCTTCACCATGGGCTTGACCACCATCTTCGACCTCATCGTTTCCTTCCTGATCATGGCGCCGCTGATGCAGCTCCTTGGCAGCCGCCCAGCTTTTGCCAAACCGTCGATGAACGGCCTCGGCGGCATCTACAACCTCGTGGAGGAGCGCCGCGAACGCGGCTTTTATGCCAAACCGGCCAAGAAACCCGTCGCTACTGCTACGGATGAGGAGAAGTAATCATGGCTGTCGAAACTACTAACCGCAAGATTTCCCGCTTTGACCGTCTCTACGTAGACGGCAGTGGATTTGACTTCGTAGGTCGGGCCAAGACCTGGTACACCATCGCCGGTGTGCTGCTCATCGCCTCCATCTTGGCTATTGCACTTCGTGGCTTCAATCTCTCTCTGGACTTTGAGGGAGGCACGAAGCTCAACATGCCAGCTGGGGATCTGTCCACCGAACAGGTAGAGGAAACCTTTACGGAGGCCACCGGTGTTACCCCAGAGCTGGTGCAGATCGTGGGCGCGGGTTCCTCGGAGACGCTGGAAATCACCTCCGAGCGTCTGAGCCAGGATGAGGTTAATCAGGCCCGCCAAGCCATCTTTGAGAAGTATCAGGTCAAGGATGATAACGGTAAGCCGAGCCCGGATGCGATTGGTTCTTCGACGGTGTCGGAATCGTGGGGCTCGTCGATTACCAAGCGCATGGTCATCGCGATGGCCGTATTCCTCGTGCTGGCCACCATTTACGTGGCGGTCCGCCTGCAGCGGGACATGGCCTTTGCGGCAATTCTTGCCCTCATTTTTGATGGTGTGTTCATTGCCGGTATCTATGCGCTCTTTGGCATCGAGGTGTCCCCGGCAGTCATCATTGGTCTGCTGACGGTGCTGACCTTCTCCCTCTACGACTCCGTCATTGTCTTTGACAAGGTGGACGAGAATACGACGGGATTGGAAGGCCAGCGCAAGAAGACCTATGGGGAGCTCACCAACTTGGCCATTAACCAGACGGTGATGCGTTCGATCTCCACGTCTATTATCTCAGCCCTGCCGATCATCGCTCTGTTCGTTGTCGCTGTATGGCTGATGGGTATCGGCACACTGCGAGATCTTGCTCTTGTGCAGTTCATTGGCGTTATCGAGGGCGTATTCTCCTCAATCTTCCTCGCTACGACGCTTCTGGTGACTTTGTCGAACCAGCGAAAGAGCGTGAAGAAGCACAACGCCGTGGTTGCCGCCTACCGTGCGGAGGGCGAGCCTACGGAGGCAGGCGAAGGCGATGCGGAAACGAAGGCTACGCGCACCGTCGTTTCCCCATCCGCGGCTTCGCATTCTGAGCCCGAGCCACCTACTGACGAGTCCGGTGGGGCGTCCTGGCGCCCCGGGCGTTAAGCCGTGCGTACATCTCCAGTCGCGGCACTGCTGGCCCTAGCCCTCACCGTGACAGCGTGCGGCTCTAATGAGGAGAGTGCGGGGGAGGACTCGTCCGCACCACGTTTCGCGGTGCTGAGCGATTCCCCCCTTGCTACTAGTAACGCAGCCTCCGCGTGGGGCGATGCCGTCGGGGCTGCCCAGCTAGCAAGCCGCGTCTATCCTGCGCTGTACGTACCGGGCCCAGCCGGGCAGATGGTGCCCAACTCAGATCTTGCCCACGCGGAGTATTTTGCTCCCGACGGCGATGAGACCGGGGCACACGTGGACTTCACGCTGACGGAGCAGGCTCGCTTCGCCGACGGCGAGGCAGTGACCTGTGACGATTACCTCTTGGCCTACACCGCTGGCCAGCTGAGTGAGACCTTTGGCTCCCACCTTCCGCTGATGGAAGAGGTCAGCGGAGTGGAATGCGCGCCTCACAGCAAGAAATTTACCGTGTGGTTTACGCCCGATGCGGGGTCGCGGTGGCGCTACTTGTTTGGCCCCGGCACGGTTCTCCCAGCGCACGTGATGGCTAAGCGGGCGGGGATGAGCGTCGAAGAGCTTAACGCGGCGCTTCATGCTCAGGACATGGCAACCCTGCAACCAGTGGCGGAGGCTTGGCGCGATGGCTTTTCGACGGAACCGGGGCGTTTTGACCCGGACATGCAGGTTTCCTTTGGGCCATATCAGATTGACCGCGTCGAGGATGATGGCTCAATCGTTCTGACGGCGAATGACAACTACTACGGCGACAAGCCTGCCGTGCGTGAAGTAGTCATGTTGCCCAGCAGCGCGGATGCGGCAGCGTTTGTAGCCTCAGACGAGCTTCGCGTTGCAGAGTCGCCCACGGCTTCACCCTCGTGGTTGGACCGCAATGCTGAGGGGAAGCCGGTGGACGTGAAATCCATACCGGGTGGCCTGACCGACACTCTGGTCTTCTCGGAGGCTGGGATTTTTGCTCAGCCGTGGGCACGCGCCGCCTTCGCCGCGTGCGTGGATACGCAGCGCTTGGCACAGGCCTCCTCGAAGGAATCAGGCGTGGATGTTCCTGCCGTCACCGTGCGCACGGTGCGCAACGATGATCCAGTTGCGGCCCAGATGGCCTCGCTAACAACAGTCCCCGTCGACAACGCAGCTGCGTCGGGTCTGTCCGGTTACACCATCGGCGTAGGCTACCTCGCTCCCAACCCTCGCTATAAGGCAATGGTTGAGCAGTTGCGCGCGGCCTGCGAGCCCGCGGGAATCACCGTGGAAGACCGCTCCGGAGACCGTGTTTCCCGCGAGCAATTGTCCGCGGATCCCGCGACTGGCCTGCCGGAGATCGACGTCTACCTTGGGGCAGTAGATCCGATGCGTGAGCATTCCGCTCCCGCCTCCAGCGTGAAGAATGCGTCGGCATTGCGCACGTTGGAGCAGGATTTGTGGGAGGAATTGCCGTCTATTCCCATCTCCGCGCAGCCTCGGACCTTTATCACTGACCGCGCTGTGACAGGCGTGGTGCCCTACACTGGCCCTGCGGGTATCGGGTGGAACCTCGACCGTTGGAGCTATACCCCACAAACAGCAACCGAAACTAAGGAAGAGTCGTGAGCGAGATTTACGTCGCAGCAGCACAAGCCTTGAAGGATAAGGTCCGCCTTGTCCAAGACTTCCCGGAGGAGGGAATCCTGTTTGAGGACCTGACCCCGGTATTGGCAGATGCGGAGTCTTTCGCCGCCGTGGTCGATGGCTTGGCGGAGGCCTGCAAAGAGCTCGGTGCCGATTTGGTCGGTGGCCTCGATGCGCGCGGGTTCCTTCTTGGTTCTGCCGTTGCGTACAAGTTAGGGGTGGGAATCCTCGCCATCCGGAAGAAGGGCAAGCTTCCGCCGCCCGTCTTGACCCAGGAATACGAGCTGGAGTACGGCACGGCAGCGCTGGAGATCCCAAACAGTGGTATTGACATTAAGGGCAAGCGCATCGTGCTTGTCGACGACGTCCTCGCCACCGGCGGTACCCTCCACGGAGCCGCATTGCTGCTGGAATCAGCGGGCGCGGAAGTAGCGGGCAACGTCGTGGTTCTGGAGGTCAATGGACTCCAAGGACGTGAGCGACTACAAGGTTCCCCACTGATTGTGCTCAATCAGATGGGAGCAAAGGACTAAGGTTGTATGCCTAAGCTACTTCGCGGAGGCAGACATGACGACTGAAAAGCAGGACAAGACTGCGTGGCGGCCGGGCAGTGTGCGCGGCATGTCCGCCCGCTTGGCGCGCTCGCTGACGGGCGGTCGCGTAAAGATCAATCCGGCGCTGGACCCGTTGATGTCTATCCACCGGGAGTTTCACCCGAAGGCAGACGCGGAGCTTCTCAACAAGGCCTATGCGACGGCGGAGCGGCTGCACGAAGGCGTGTTCCGCAAGTCCGGCGAGCCTTACATTACGCATCCGCTTGCGGTGGCAACCATCGCGGCGGAGATCGGCATGGACACCACGACCGTTGCGGCGGCCTTGCTGCACGACACAGTGGAAGATACTGACTATTCGCTGGACGACCTTACCCGTGATTTCGGTCCCGAGGTGGCCCGGTTGGTCGATGGCGTAACGAAACTCGACAAGGTCGCCCTCGGCGCCGCCGCCGAAGCTGAGACGATTCGCAAGATGATCGTGGCTATGGCTACGGACCCGCGCGTGCTCGTCATCAAGGTGTGCGATCGCCTGCACAACATGCGAACCATGCGCTTCCTCCCGCCGGAGAAGCAGGCGAAGAAGGCACGGCAAACCCTTGACGTCATTGCGCCGCTTGCTCACCGCCTGGGCATGGCAAGCGTTAAGTGGGAACTCGAAGATCTTGCTTTCGCGATTCTGTATCCCAAGAAGTACGACGAGATCGTGCGCATGGTGGCAGATCGCGCTCCCTCACGCGATAAAGCGCTCAAGGAAATCAAGGCCCAGGTAAGCCAAGCCCTCAAGGCAAACGGCATCCAAGCCGAGGTAATGGGACGCCCGAAGCACTACTGGTCGATTTATCAGAAGATGATCGTTCGTGGGCGTGACTTTGCGGAGATCTTCGATCTCGTCGGAATCCGCATCCTCGTCGACGACATCAACTCCTGTTACGCCGCCATCGGCGTGGTGCACTCGTTGTACCAGGCTCTTCCGGGGCGCTTCAAGGATTACATCTCCTCGCCTCGCTTTGGCGTCTACCAGTCGCTGCATACCACCGTTATCGCGGACGGCGGCTCCACCCTTGAGGTGCAGGTGCGCACGCACGAGATGCATTACAACGCCGAATTTGGCGTTGCGGCACACTGGCGTTATAAGGAGACCAAGGGCAGGAATTCCGGCCACCAAGAAGAAGTGGATCAGATGGCGTGGATGCGCCAGCTGTTGGATTGGCAGAAGGAAGCCGCTGATCCCAATGAGTTCTTGGATTCTCTGCGTTATGACCTGACCGCCAAGCAAATCTTTGCGTTTACCCCGAAGGGTGACGTGATCAATTTGCCCGCTGGTTCCACCCCCGTGGATTTCGCCTATGCGGTGCATACGGAGGTAGGCCATAGGTGCATTGGTGCCAAGGTCAACGGCAAGCTCGTGGCATTGGAATCGGAGCTGAAGTCCGGCGATAAAGTTGAGATTTTCACCTCCAAGGATCCGAATGCGGGTCCCTCGCGGGATTGGCAGGAGTTCTTGGTTTCGCCACGGGCTAAGACGAAGGTGCGGCAGTGGTTTGCCAAGGAGCGCCGCGAGGAACACCTCGAAGCTGGGCGGGATGCCTTGGCCGCCGAGGTCCAGCGTGGCGGCTTGCCCATGCACCGGCTGTTCACCGCTAGCTCGATGAAGCAGGTAGCCGAGCAGCTGCAC
Organism: Corynebacterium sp. HMSC072A02; assembly: GCF_001810085.1. Lineage (NCBI taxonomy): Bacteria > Bacillati > Actinomycetota > Actinomycetes > Mycobacteriales > Corynebacteriaceae > Corynebacterium > Corynebacterium sp. HMSC072A02. The sequence goes on from NZ_KV799847.1 coordinate 266,396, forward strand.
TACCCGGATGTGGATGCGCTCTATACCGCCATCGGCGCCGGCCATGTCTCAGCTCAGCATGTTGCCAACCAGCTCATGGCGCTCTTCGGAGACAGGGACGATGCAGTCGATGCCTTGGCTTCTCGCACCCCGCTCAGCGAGCTGGAGAATTCCCGCGCTCAGCACACGAAGGATTCCGCATCCGGCACCGGAATTTTGGTGGAGGGCAGCCCGGACGTCATGGCCAAGCTGGCGAAGTGCTGCCAGCCTGTGCCTGGTGACGCCATCTTTGGCTTCGTGACCCGCGGCGGTGGTGTGTCCGTGCACCGAGCTGACTGCACCAATGCTGAAAAGCTCAAGTCGGAACCCGAGCGCATGATGCAGGTGGAGTGGGCTGGCGGGCCGAAGTCCTCCGGTGCATTCGCCGCAACCTTGCAATTGGAGGCCATCGACCGCCAAGGCCTGCTTTTTGAGCTCACGCGAATTTTCAGCGAGCAGAGCCTCAATGTGCTGTCGATGACGTCCAATCGCGGTGATGATCACATCGCGACCGTGCGCTTTTCCTTCTCGGTTTCCGATACCAAGCAGCTGGGTCAGCTCATGACAACGTTGCGCAACACGGAGGGTGTCTTCGACGTTTATCGCGTCACCGCCTAAGCCGCTACCCCTGATTCGGGGGTGTATGGCTGAACTCAAGGTTGCGCGTGGGTGAAACTGTGAAAGATCTTTGATGAACGCGCTGGTGACGGATTCAACATGCGCTGCGCCTTCGTGATGCATGCGTTATAAACACGTGGACAAGATTCCTCTCATTCTCAGGAGACCTACGTGAACTTCCGTCGCTTTGGCCAGCTGTTGGCCGCCACTACCGTTACCGCCGTTGCTATCTCCGGCGCACCTGCCTTCGCCGCCGAGGCTGATCAGGTGACCTTCTCCGTCACTAACTTCACCGACTTCCACGGCCACCTTGAGCTGGCTGAGGAGTTCGACAAGGACACTAAGGAATTGAGCGGCTACACCGAGATGGGTGCTGCTCGCATGGCTGCGCTCATCAAGGCCGTCAACAAGGACCAGGAGTACGCCCTGACCTCCGCCGGTGATAACGTTGGCGGCTCCGCTTTCGTGTCTGCAATTTCTGAAGACAAGTACACCAACGAGGCTCTGAATGCTATGAAGCTCGACGTCACGGCTGTGGGCAACCACGAGTTCGACAAGGGCACCGATGACCTGATGGGCCGTATCAAGGACCAGTCCAACTTCCCGATCCTGGGCGCCAACGTCACCAAGGATGGCAAGCCCCTGCTCGATGCTTCCTTCGTCAAGGAGGTAGACGGTGTGAAGGTCGGCTTCGTTGGCACCGTTACCACCAACACCAAGTACAAGGTGTCCGCCGCCTCCATCCCGGGTGTCGAGTTCTCCGACCCCGTCGAGGCCACCAATAAGGAAGCCAGCCGCCTGAAGGAATCCGGCGAGGCCGAGGTTGTAGTGGCGCTCATGCATGAGGATGCTCAGCAGTTCGCGCAGGGCTTCAACAAGGATGTGGATATCCTCTTTGGCGGTGATACTCACGTCAAGACCCAGGGCGAGGTTGCTCGTGAGGGCGCACTGCCGCTGTACTGGGCACAGGGCTACGAGTACGGCAAGGTGCTTAACGACGCCGACATCACCTACGACAAGGCCGAGAAGAAGATCACCAAGATTGATCTCAAGCAGTACGACGTGGCCGACGCAGATGTCTTCGCTCAGCTGCAGGGCCTCGAAGACGACCCCGAGGTAGCTAAGGTTGTCGAGGAAGCAAAGAAGGTAGCGGAGATTGAGGGTGCCAAGACTGCTGGTACCACCGAGAAGGCCATGTACCGCGGTTCTGATGAGGGCAAGGACACCGGTACCAACCGCGGTGTGGAGTCGACCCTCAACAACTTTATTGCCGATGGCCAGCGCTTTGCTCTATCTAAGCAGACGGACAAGGACATCGAAATCGGTGTCATGAACGCAGGCGGTGTGCGCGCCGACCTCAAGCAAGGTGATGTTTCCTACCAGGACATCTTTGCCGTCCAGCCTTTCGGTAACTCCGTGATTACCGCGGAGGTCAGCGGCGCTGCCTTCATCACCGCACTGGAGAACCAGTGGAAGCCTGGCCAGTCCCGCCCACGCCTGGCGCTGGGTCTGTCCAACAACGTCACCGTTGTCTACGACCAGAAGGCTGAGCAGGGCAAGCGCGTCAAGTCTGTCACCATTAACGGTGAACCGATTGACCCAGAGAAGAACTACAGCATTGCTCTGTCCTCCTTCCTCGCATCCAGCGAGACGGAAGCCGGCGGTGATGGCTTCTTTGAGCCCGGTTCCATCAAGAACCGCAATGACGTTGGCTACATGGACACCCAGGCGATGATTGACTACATCGCTTCCGGCGAGTCCAAGGTCCGCACCGGCCAGGGGCAGATCGGTGCCCACGTGTCTGGTGACCTGAAGCCGGGGGAGGAGATCACAGTCGACCTTTCCTCCCTGAACTACTCCAACGCAGAAGAGCCACAGGCTAAGAAGGTCACCGTTGCACTGGGTGACGCTAAGGCCGAGGCAGACATTGACAACGCAGCACAGCCCGGTGACGAGCAGTTCGGCGAGCGCGGGCGTGCAACCGTCAAGCTCACCATCCCGGAGGGTCTGAAGGGCGAGCAGAAGCTGCTCATTACTACCGATGCTGGCACTGAAGCCGCCCTTCCGATTTCCCTCGACGGTGACGACGACGCGAAGGACCCGAAGGATACTGGTTCCGCCAAGGATGCAGCTTCCTCCATCGGCCTAGGTGTGGGTATCACCGCCGCTATCGCCGCCGCCATTGCCGCTGTGATTGGTGCCATCAACATGCCGGTTGCTGCGCTCCCAGCACCGGTGCAGCAGCTGATTGAGCAGCTGCGCAAGCAGTTCAACATCTAGTCTGTACTGATGCACAAGCCCGCACTATCGTGCGGGCTTTCCTCATGCGGAAGGTATGGTGGAAAGCTGTGGATACACTGAGGCTGTTTGGACGCGAGGCAATGTACCAGCTAGGTATCGAGCCTCACCGAATCCCACTGGTGATGCTCGCGACGCTGGGGATTTATTTGGCCTTTATGGTCTTGGTCAAGCTCTTTGGCAGCCGTGTTCTGACGTCCATCACTGCCTCTGATGCTGTCATCATCATTATGTTTGGTGCGGTCTCGGGCCGCGTTATTGTGGGCAACCCACCGACGCTTGCCGCCGGCATCATTGGCCTGTTTACCCTCATGCTTTTGGAGGCCGCCTTCGGCACATTCCGCCAATTGGTGACGTGGTCACGGTTTATTGACCGCAAGCCGGTATTGCTGGTCTATAAGGGGCAGCTGCAGGAAGACAATATGAGTTTCGCCCACATCACTGAAAGAGACATTAACTCCGCCGTGCGTAAAGCTGGCCTCGGCCGGCGCAGCGATGTGCAACTGATGATCCTGGAGCCAACCGGCCAGATTTCCGTCATCCGACGAGGCCAGCTTGTTGATGCCTCCGTATTCAAGGACGTTCTCGGCGCCGAGCGCATCGAGGAAGTAGATGCACAGGACTAGGAACAGTCTTCTAGGTTGCAAGAGTAGCCGGGCTTAGAAGCCGCGTCGTGTTTGGGCGTTGAATCCGCTGTCCAGGAAAACGAAAAATCTCCCCCTGCGCGGATTGCGCAAGGGGAGAGAGCGGCGCTTGTGGCTTACTTGATACCAGCGAGCTTATCGCCGAGACGCATTGCGTCATCCATGGCGCCGATGATGGAGGTGAAGACCTTAATCCACTCGCGGATTTCCTTCGGGCTGACGTTACCCTCATCGTCGGAGGAGAGAGCGAAGAAAGCCTTGGAGGAGCTGTCATCCTCAACCGGAGCTGCGGAAGCAACTGCGGTGCCGGAGAAAGCGATGGTTGCAGCGGTAGCAGCGGCAACGATGGACTTACGGGAGAAGAACTTCATAGGATTTCCTAATCTGATTCGAATGTGAACGGAAAGTCTGACTTAAGTGGGTCTGACTTACTTCGCGAAGTTCTTGTTGTAGAAAGCGAAGACGGTGCCCAGAGCGCCGATGATGGCGGTGAAGACAGCGATCCAGTCGCGGATCTCGGACGGCTTCATGTCGGAGATGGAGGAACCCTCGGAGTCATCGGAGGAGGAAGAAGAAGACTCCTCGTCCTTCTTGTCGTCCTTCTTGTTGTTGTCCTCGCCCTCAGACTTAGGAGCGTCGTTGGTGGGTTCGTTTACCGCGGCGGTGTTATCGTTGGCGGTCTCAGCGGTAGCAACGGTCACGCCGGACAGGGAAACGGCAGCGGTGGTAGCAGCAGCAACAAGGGCCTTACGGGAGAAGAGCTTCATTCTCGTTCCTTATACATCTCGGGAATTTCAAAGACCTCACAGATGCTACTGAGACATTGCGGGTTTTGCAAGGGATCTAGCGATCAACTGATGAATCTGTGTGGTTGCTGTCCGTCGTATGTGAGCTGGGGTTTGCTGCACGGTAGTGTGTGGGCGTAGCGAATAGTTTGCCAAATGAACAGCTCAAGGCTAAGAAATTCTTAGTCCAGGTGGGGAGGGGCGGTTGGAATGGGAAAGGCCCCGCTCGCTGAATGCGAGCGGGGCCGGCCACCGAAAAGGGGGTAAAACTTAGCTCTCGACGGTTGCCTTGGTGATGCGAACTTCCTCAGCGGGAGCGCCGTCGGACTGTCCATCCTTGACACCCTTGGCAGCGATGGCGTCGATGGTCTTCTGTCCCTTCTCCGTCAGGGCGCCAAAATAGGTGTAGGAGGGCGGAAGCTGCGAGTCCTTATAGTTAATGAAGAACTGGGAACCATTGGTGTCTTCGCCGGCATTAGCCATGGCGATGGAACCCTTCGGGTACAGAGCAGGCTGTGCCTTAGCGGCGTCGTCAGCCTCATCGGTGGGGTACTCATTGGCAAACTGGAAGCCCGGTCCACCAGAGCCCTTGCCGGTCGGATCACCGCACTGCAGGACGGAGAGGGTGCCCTCCGTCATGCGGTGGCACACGGTGTCGTCGTAGTACTTCGCGGAAATCATGTCCGTGATTGCGTTGACGGTGCACGGAGCAAGCGAGCGATCGAGAGTCATCTCAATATCGCCTTGCTTGGTGGCGAAATTGACGGTCACTTCACCCTTGGCAGGAATGTTCTTTCCTTGCGGAGTAGGGACATCGCGGGAAGCGTCGCCAGTCTCGTTGTACTCACAGGTGACGGTCTCACCGAGCGGCTTAGCACGCTTGCCGCTCAATGCTTCGGCGGTAGGGGCTTCAGTGGGGGTATCGGCGGCGGAGGTTTCCGAGGCCTGAATCTCTTCTTCCTCCGGCGAGCGCGTGGCCAAGAACCAGATACCGCCGACGAGGGCAACAATAACGACGGCGGCCATCAAAACGACGCCGAGCGGGCGGCTCTTCTGTTTACGGTCGCGGGATTTCAGCTCGCGATCGAGCTGGTTGAGCGCATCATCCAAGCGCTGGCTGTTAGTAGACACCTATGTTTCCTCCACAGTGGTGGTTTAAAAACTTTGACCCACCTATCCTAACCGCACGCTAGTTCACCGTGGCGCGCCGCCCCGCACGTCAGTACGCTTGGGTGCCATGGCTACTACGAATTTTCAGAATGAACCCGTCGAAACCAATGCTGAGCTGCCGAAGGTTGGTGACGCCCTGCCGGACTTCACCCTCGTCGGCACCGACTTGTCTGAGCTAACCAATGCGGACTTCGCTGGTAAGCGCTTGGTGGTGTCCTGCTTCCCGTCCGTGGATACCGGCGTGTGTGCAGCGCAGCTGCGCAAGTTCAATCAAGAGGCGGCTGGTCTGGAGAACACCGTTGTCCTGTCCGTCTCCCGTGACCTGCCTTTCGCACAGGAGCGTTTCTGCGCTGCTGAAGGTATCGACAACGTCGTCAGCGCTTCTGATTTCCGCTCCGATTTCGCCGACAAGCTGGGCCTCGTCCTGGAAGGCTCCCCGCTCAAGGGCCTGTGTGCCCGCGCGGTCATCGTCACCGACGAGAACCACAAGGTGACCTACACCGAGCTGGTTCCTGAGGTTACGACGGAGCCGGACTACGACGCAGCGTTGGCCGCCCTCAAGTAATGAACACACCGGATATCTACGGTTTCGCCGCAGGGCCTTATAAAACCAACACCTATGTTGTGGCTAACGGCTCGCGGGCGTTCATCGTGGACCCAGGGATGCACACACGCGAGCGCCTTGAGCAGCTCGCGCGTGAGAAATCCCTGGAATTTGAGGCCGTCGTGCTGACCCACGGTCACATTGACCACACGCGTGATGCCGCTGAGTTTAACCTGCCGGTCTACATCCACCCGGATGACGCGTTCATGTTGGTGGATGGCTCCGGAGTATCTCCCGAATCGCAGATGCTTTTCGCCGCCGCTTCCATGAAGCAGGTGGCGGACCGGCGTGATCTGCTGGGTGGTGAGACGCTGAGCCTCGTCGGCCTGGAGTTTGAATTACTCCATGCGCCGGGGCATTCACCGGGTTGCGTCATGCTCGTGGCCGAGGATTTTGCGCTGACCGGTGACGTGTTATTCAAGGGCTCGATCGGCCGTACAGACCTTCCGCATTCCGATCCCGCGGCGATGCAGCGCTCGTTGCGCGGTCCGGTGTGGGGCCTTGATGATTCCCTTGCCATCTTGCCGGGCCACGGCCCAACATCGACGATGCGCCGCGAACGCGCGACTAATCCGTTTCTCCGTGCGGCGGGGGATGTACTCTAAAGGGCGTGAGTGATAAGAAGCAGTTCAAAGCCCTGTCCGCGCCCAAGGGTGTGCCGGACTACGTTCCGCCGCAATCGGCCATCTTTGCCAAGGTTCGTGAGACCTTCGTACATCAGGCACATCTGTCCGGCTTCCAACACATCGAACTCCCCGTCTTTGAGGACACGTCGCTGTTCGCCCGCGGCGTGGGGGAGTCCACGGACGTCGTGTCGAAGGAGATGTACACCTTCGCCGATCGCGGCGACCGCTCCGTGACTCTGCGCCCCGAAGGCACCGCGGGTGTTATGCGCTCAGTTATCGAGCACAACCTCGACCGCGGTCAGTTGCCTGTCAAGCTCAATTACTTTGGCCCCTTCTTCCGCTACGAACGCCCGCAGGCTGGCCGCTACCGCCAGCTGCAGCAGGTCGGCGTCGAGGCCATTGGTGTCGATGATCCGGCGCTGGACGCGGAAATCATCGCACTGGCGGACCGCTCCTACCGCAGCCTGGGGCTTAGCCAGTTCCGTCTGGAGCTGACCAGCCTGGGGGACCACGACTGTCGCCCGGCCTACCGTGAGAAGCTGCAGGAATTCCTGTTCAAGCTGGACCTCGACGAGGAAACCAGGGCCCGCGCGGAGCTGAACCCGTTGCGCGTGCTCGATGACAAGCGCCCGGAGGTCCAGGAGCAGCTTGTCGACGCCCCCCTCATGCTCGACCACCTCAATGCCGAGTGCCGCGAGCACTTTGAGACGGTCACTGGCTTGCTCGATGACATGGGCGTGCCCTACACCATCAACCCGCGCATGGTCCGCGGTCTTGATTACTACACGAAGACCTGTTTCGAATTCGTCCACGATGGACTCGGCGCGCAGTCCGGCATTGGCGGCGGCGGCCGCTACGACGGGCTCATGGCTCAGCTCGGCGGACAGGAATTGTCCGGTATCGGCTACGGCCTCGGAGTGGACCGCACGGTTTTGGCTCTGGAAGCCGAGGGCGTGGAGCTCGACGGCGTCGAAGAGCGCGTGGCCGTTTATGGCGTTGCTTTGGGCGCTGCGGCAAAAAAGAAGATGGTCAGCATCATTAATGACCTGCGCAAGGCAGGTATTTCCGCGGATATGTCCTTCGGTGACCGCGGCCTCAAGGGAGCGATGAAGGGTGCTGATCGCGCCAACGCCCGCTTCGCACTCGTCCTCGGTGACCAAGAACTAGAGTCTGACACCGTGGCGCTGAAGGATCTGCGCGCGCACGAGCAGCACGACGTCCCGGTGGGGGACGTCGTCAAGCAGCTTCGCCAGCTCGTTTAGCACTCCACCTGCGAGACGGTGAAGCCCATCGTCTTCGCCAGGCCGCCGAGCGAGGTCTCCTTGTACTTGGAGAGCATGTCGCGTCCGGTTTCGGCCATGGTGCGCACCGCGTTATCGAGGGTAACGTGGTGCGTTCCCTCACCCATGAGAGCAAGGCGCGCGGCGTTGATGGACTTGACTGCGCCGATGGCGTTGCGCTCGATGCAGGGAATCTGCACGAGGCCTCCGACGGGGTCACAGGTCAGGCCGAGGTTGTGCTCAAGGGCAATCTCGGCGGCGTTTTCCACCTGTTCCGGTGTTGCTCCGAGTAGTTCTGCCATGCCAGCAGCTGCCATGGAGGACGCTGAGCCAACCTCGCCCTGGCAGCCCACCTCCGCGCCGGAAATTGAGGCATTGGACTTGATGATGATGCCAATGGCACCTGCGGTCAGCAGGTAGCGGCGGGCATCGGAGCGGGTGAAAACAGCCTGGAAGTCACGCGCGTAGTGCAGCACGGCGGGGATGATGCCACACGCGCCGTTAGTGGGGGCGGTGATGACGCGGCCGCCGGCGGCATTCTGTTCGTTGACGGCAAGCGCGTAGAGGTTGACCCATTCCATCGCGGACAAGCCACAGGACTCGTCGTTTTGCTTGGCCAGAAGTTGTTGGTACATGCGTGGCGCGCGGCGGTTCACGCGCAGGCCACCGGGAAGGATTCCCTTGGAGGAAATGCCCTCGGTCACGCACTCGCGCATGATATCCCAGACCAAGTCAAGGTGCTGGTAGACGTAGTCGAGACCGCCTTCTTCGCGGTGCAACACGGCCTCGTTGACGGCGACGATTTCCCAGATAGCTTTGTCATTGGCCGCGCACAGGTGAAGCAGGTGTTCGCCGGACTGGAACTCATAAGGAACGGTGTCTTCAGCGGTGGCCGCGGCGACACCGGCTGGCACACCGGTGTCAGTTTGGAGCTGGGCATCGTATTCCTCGCGGGACAGGATAAAGCCGCCGCCGACGGAGAAGTACTCTGCATTCTCGGCGAGTACCCTGCCGTTCTCGTCCCAGGCCGTAAAGATGAGGCAGTTCGGGTGTTCCGGCACCGGTTCGTTGTTGAATTCGATGCTGTACTGCACTTCACCTGCGGGGCCAGAAATGGTGCCCTCGGTGGGGATAAAAGCATCGGCGCGTGGCTCTGCGTCGAGCGGTACGGACAGCGGATCCCATCCGGCGAGGCCCAGAATCACGGCGCGATCCGTGGCGTGGCCGCGGCCGGTAGCGGACAGGGAACCGCGCAGTACGGTGTGGACCTTGGCCGGGTGTTGATCAAGCGCCTCGAGGAAGGCCTTAGCCGCGCGCATGGGGCCGACTGTATGGGAGGAGGAGGGGCCGATTCCGATGGAGAAGATATCGGTCACGCTAATTGTCATGTGGGGGTGAAACCTCCTTGGGAGCGTTAGATAAGTGTCGCCTTACGATAGTACCGAGAGCCCTCCGCAACCGCTTAGCCCGGATGCCCGTCGTGGCGGGAAAGAAGCGCGCGGAATCCTGAATGGTCTGGATCGACGTCCTGCGATTGCTCCCCCTGGGGCGCTTCCTCCGCCTCACCGAGCCTCCCGGCAAGTCCAGAGACCCGGTCGAGCGGGCGCACCATGAGGTCCGCTAGCTCCTCGGCGGCGCGTTCTATGCGTTTGTCATTGCGCGCGCCTTCTGCAGTGCCAAAGTCTTCCGTGGCCTGAAAGATCCCGGTGGGGACCACTGTGGCATGCAGGTAGTTAAGCAGCGGGCGCAGAGCATAGTCGAGCACAAGCGCGTGCCGGCTTGAGCCGCCAGTGGCAGCGATGAGCGTGGGCAGTCCCTCTAGAGAATGCGGCTCCAAAGTGTCGAAGAACATCTTGAACAAACCCGAATAACTGCCCTGGAACACCGGGCTGACGGCGATGAGACCGTCCGCCTTGGTCACGGCAGTCTGCGCGGCATGTAGGCGGAGTGTGGGTGAAACCCAGTTGGTCATGGCTTCTGCCAACTCTCCGGCAAGCTCGCGCAGCTCGACGACGGTCACGTCGACGCCTTCACCTCGGGCACTAACGCGGGCGGTGGTGGCGGCGGAGAGGGCGTCGCCAAGCGCACGCGTCGAGGAGGGTGATGAGAGTCCAGCCGTAACGAGTACGAGAGAGCGCAACTACTTCTCCTCTCCAGGGTTGACCAGCGCGTGCGGGGCATAAGCGCCGAGCGTGGCATGGGTAGGCGGGTCAGAAGGTACATGATCTGGGCGGCGTTCCTCAAACCGGCGGCGCAGCTCGGGCACCACCTGGGTACCAAGGATTTCGATCTGCTCGAGCACCACCTCCTGAGGCAGTCCGGCGTGGTCGATGAGGAAGAGCTGGCGCTGGTAATCACCCACCCAATCTGCGAACTGTAGTGTGCGCTCCACCACCTGCTCTACGGTGCCTACGGTGAGCGGAGTCTGTGCCGTGAACTCCTCCAAGGAGGGGCCATGACCGTACACCGGGGCATTGTCGAAGTAGGGGCGGAAGAAGTCCTTTGCCTGCTGCTCCGTGGGCGCGATGAAGACATGCCCGCCGAGGCCCACGATGGCCTGGTCGGCGCGGCCGTGGCCATAGGACTCGTAGCGATTGCGGTACAGGTTCACCATCTTCGCGGTGTGCTCCTTGTTCCAGAAGATGTTGTTGTGGAAGAAGCCATCGCCGTAAAAAGCCGCCTGTTCCGCAATCTGTGGGGAGCGAATGGAGCCGTGCCAGACAAAGGGTGGGATTCCATCGAGAGGTGCGGGTGTGGAAGTAAAACCCTGCAGCGAGGTGCGGAACTTTCCTTGCCAGGACACGACGGGTTCGCGCCAGAGGCGGCGCAGTAGGTGGTAGTTCTCAACGGCGAGGGGAATGCCCTCACGGATGTCCTTGCCAAACCACGGGTAAACCGGGCCGGTGTTGCCGCGGCCTAGCATGAGGTCGACGCGCCCATCTGCCAGGTGCTGGAGGAATGCGTAGTCCTCCGCGAGGCGAACAGGGTCGTTGGTAGTGCTCAGCGTGGTGGCAGTGGAGAGTTGAAGGTTCTTCGTCTGTGCCGCAATGTATGCCAGGTGGGTGGTGGGTGCTGATGGCACAAAGGGCGGGTTGTGGTGCTCGCCGGTGGCGAAGACGTCGAGGTCCACCTCTTCTGCTTTGAGGGCAATCTCCGTGATAGCGCGGATGCGCTCGGCCTCAGTGGGGGTGCGGCCGGTGGTCGGGTCCTGGGTGACATCGCCGATGCTAAAGACTCCAAATTGCATGACATCCTCCTTTCTATGTCATGTCAACAAGGTTAGGGAGGGGAGTTATTCCCATTCGACTGCAGCAACCAATGTTGCGAGGTCGGCAGGTGTTGCAATGGATACAGGAAGTTGGGAAGGCTTGCCGTGCTCGGTGAGAAGGACCGCGCCGGGGTGGGTGCCGTCTGCCGCAGGGTCGGTGAGGGCGTCGATGACCTCTTGCGCGCTGGCGGTGCGGGGCAGGAACTCTGCGCGGTCCTTCCGTTCTGCGAATTCCAGGACCGTGTTAATCGACGCCGCGTTAATCACACCGTCGTCACCGAGATCTGCCGCAACCCATCGGGCAATGACGTTGGTGGTGAGAAGCGCCTGGTAAGTCCCGGACTCATAGATTGGGATCTGGGAATAGCCGGTCGTGTCAATAAGCTTCAAGGCCTCCATGATCGGGGTGTCAGGGGCAAGAGTGGTCACGTCACGGCTAGCGAGCAGAGCCTGCGCTGTGGGTGGATCCGTGAGCAGGCGTTGCAGGTTTTCGAGCTGCTTGATGACGTGAGGATGTGGGGTAGCGATGGGCTCACCGCTGAAGTAGCGGCCATGGGCGATGGCGTTGCGAAGGTTGCTAAAGTCCTTCAGCTGTTCTGCTTGGCGCTTGCTTAAAAGGTGTTTGTCGTGGGCGCGATCAACAATCCACCAGAAAGAATCAGAGTTCTTTGCCCCGATAGCTTGGCGGAGGAACTGCTCAATGTCATTAAAAGCGGAAAAGAATCTGGCCAGGGAGTTGTCGCTCATGCCGCCTAAGTGTACGGGTTCTTGGATTTGTGCTTAAGGCTCAAGCGATAAGAAAAATCTCGCCGTGAGCAACCCCGGTGGTTGGGGAAGCTCACGGCGAGAATGCGG
>NZ_KV799847.1:278661-346810 GCF_001810085.1 Corynebacterium sp. HMSC072A02
GGTTGGGGAAGCTCACGGCGAGAATGCGGTATGCGCGATGCGTTGATCTTTAGAAGACGACGCGCAGGATAGACACCGTCGCCGCAGCGATGGCGGCGGCCGCCGGAAGAGTGATGACCCATGCCAAAGCGATGGGCTTCATCAGCTTCCAGTTGGCGGCGTGGTTCACAATGCCGACACCAAGGACGGCACCGATGAGGATGTGGGTAGAGGACACCGGCAGGCCCAAGAGGGAAGCGGCCATGACGACGGCAGCAGCGGCCAGCTCGGCAGCGAAACCGGAGGAGGGGTGCATCTGGGTGAGGCCAGAACCAACGGTCTGGATGACGAAGCGGCCGATGAACCAGAGGCCGGCAACCAAGGCGATACCCATGGCTACCATGACCGGCAGCGGCACGGAAACTTCATCGGAGATCTGGTTGGTCTGCAAGACATCGAAGACTGCGGCGAAGGGGCCGATGGCGTTGGCGATGTCATTGGAACCGTGCGAGAACGCGAAGGCGGAGGCGGTGAAGACCTGCATCCAGGAGAAGAGGAGGAAGGTAGAGCGCTTCAGGGACTTCTTCTTCAGGGAGCGGGCAAAGATGAAGACGGCCATCCAGACGATGGCGCCAACCATGCCCATGACCAGGAAAGTTTCTAGGGCAGTGACATCGATGCCGGTGTGCTTCAGACCCTTGAAGAGCAACATCGCGGAGATAATCACGGCACCCAGAGCCGCGAGCAGCGGAACCCAGTTCTCGAGCGCGCGGTGTGCATTGACATCCTCGAGATCCTTGTTGAGGTTGTGCAGATCGCGGTAGTAGTCGGACTCGAGAGCCTCTGGGTCGTAGTCCTCTTCGGCGGTAAGGGCGGCGTCGCGAGCCATCGCATTTGTATAGGAGATCTGCTGCAGCTCGTTCATGCGCTCAAAGCGGGTCTTGTGCTCCTTGCGCAGCTCGGCGCGGCGAAGTTTGATGTCACGCAGGCGTTCGTCTGCGGCGTCGTTATACACCAAGATGGAAGACTTGATCCACTTGAAAAGGAGGTATGCGGCAATACCGCCGAGAACCGGAGAAAGCACCCAGGAGAAAGCGATGGTGCCGATTCCGCCCCATTGCACCATGTCCATGCCGCCCTTGCCGGTGATGAAGCCGACGGTTAGAGCGGCGCCGACGATGCCGCCGACGATGGAGTGGGTGGTAGAAACCGGCCAACCCATGCGGGTGGCTACCAAAAGCCAGATGGCAGCGCCGAGGAGTGACGCCATCATGATGTAGACAAATTCCATCGGGTCGAGGCCATCGATGGCATCGAGGTCAACGATTCCGGAGCGGACCGTATCAGTCACCTCGCCGCCGGCGAGGATGGCTCCGGATACCTCAAAGACCGCCGCGACAGCGAGGGCCTGCTTCATGGAGAGGGTTCCCGCGCCCACGGAGGTACCGAAGGAGTTGGCGACGTCATTGCCGCCAATGTTGAAGGCCATAAAGACAGCGAAGATAATTGCTGTAACAAGGACTACCTTGTTGGTTCCCTCAGCAACTTCTCCGTTGCCCCAAATGATGAAAAAGATCAGGGTGACAGCCGTGATGGCGCCGAAGAACAGGTGCCAAATCCAGTCCTTGTTCTTACCATTCATCGACTCAAGATCAGGCATCGTCGGCGTGGCGGTGCTCAAAACGTCGTTCCTTTCATGAAGAGAACGCTGCGTGATGAGACAGCGTGAGCAGGCCGCGGGCGGGGTGCATTCGGCGTTGGCGCGGGCAGCGCCATACCTACCGCGGTGCAGGTGATAATGACATCACGCGCAGTTCTTTTATGCTTTTAAAGACAGAGCGGAACCCACCACGAACCGGCGGGAACTTGACTACCTTAAAGCATTAAGGTGTACGACAGGTAAACACTTGGTGTATGTGAATCTAATCTGGGCTAATGGGGCACATTTGGGGGTGGTGCGACCTTGGGGTGGGCGCTTTTTAAGACCCTAAGACTTGTAAACCCCACGGCCTAAGGTGTCACACTGCTCCATTTTGCCGGAATTATAACCGGCGAGGAACGACTGCGCACGGTCTTCGGAAGAGCCGTGCGTCCACGTATCGGGGCGTACTTCGCCCCCTGAGCGGCGCTGGATGTTGTCATCGCCCACGGCGCGTGCAGTGTTGACGGCATCAGTCACCTGCTGCTCGGTAATGGTTTCGAGCAGGGCATCGTCACCCTTGTCGGCGTAGTGCGCCCACAGGCCGGCATAGCAATCGGCTTGCAGCTCAATCTTCACCGCGTTGGAATCCTCGCCGGGCTCGTTGTAGTTCGAGAGGCTGAGTGTTCCTTCCAGCTTTTGGATGTGGTGGCCGAATTCGTGGGCCACGATATACATTTGTGCCAATGGGGCGTTATCGCCGCCAAAGTTGCGGAGCTGATCAAAGAAGGCGGTGTCGAAGTAGGCCGACTCATCCGCCGGGCAGTAGAACGGGCCCGTGGCGCCGGAGGCCTGGCCACAGCCCGACATAGTGGTGTTGTTAAAAATGACGCGGCCAGGTTCGACGTAGTCGATGCCAGCCTGGTCTGGTAGCTGCTGCGCCCACACCTTGTCCACGGACTGGGCCGCAAACATGACGCGGCAATCGTCATACTTGTTGCCGTCTTCAGCGGTTTGGCAGTGCGCAAACGCGTCCTCCCCGCTTTCTTCGGGGCCGACCTGGGTCTGGTCGGCCTGGGGATCGCTTCCGGTGATGGCGCCGGGATCGCCGCCGAGAAGGAGATAGAGGCCGATGAGGAGGAGCGAACCAATGCCGCCGCCGGTAGCGATCATGCCGCCGCGGCCTCCACCGCCGGAGCTTGCTCGCTTACCATCAAAATTGGCGCCAGATTTAAAAGTCATGCTCCAGATTTTGCCACATGCTGGTGGTGGTGTCTGCTCGATAGTGGGTGCACCGCCATGCGCGCGGTGCTCACCCTAGCGCTGAGCAAGTCCGGTGCGGGCGGTAGACTTGGGCCGTTCAAGTACTTGCATCCCTCGGCGCGTGCTGTCTACGCGTGGCGTGAGTGGGTGTGAGCGTCAACGATGAGAAGGGATTGAACGAGAGTGCTGCGTACACATTTGGCAGGCGAACTGCGCAAGGAGTTGGCGGGGGAGACCGTCACCCTGACGGGGTGGGTCGCACGCCGTCGCGACCACGGTGGTGTTATCTTCATTGACCTGCGTGACCGCTCCGGCGTTGCCCAGGTTGTTTTCCGCGAGACCGAGGTAGCTGAGCGCGCCCACGATCTGCGTTCCGAGTACTGCGTCAAGGTCACTGGCGTCGTGGAGCCCCGCCCGGAGGGCTCGGCCAACCCGAACCTGGCCTCCGGCGAGATCGAGGTCAACGTCACGGACCTGGAGGTACTCAACAAGTCCGCAGCGCTGCCGTTCCAGATTGATGATCCATCCTCCTCCGGTGAGGTCGGTGAGGAGACCCGCCTGAAGTACCGCTACCTGGATCTGCGCCGCGAGCGCCAGCACGAGGCGCTGCGCCTGCGCTCGGCCGCGAACCGCGCTGCCCGCCAGGTCCTGGACAGCCACGATTTCACTGAGATCGAAACCCCGACCCTGACTCGCTCCACCCCGGAGGGCGCCCGTGACTTCCTCGTGCCGGCGCGCCTGAAGCCGGGCAGCTGGTACGCACTCCCGCAGTCCCCGCAGCTGTTCAAGCAGCTGCTCATGGTCGCCGGAATGGAGCGCTACTACCAGATCGCTCGCTGCTACCGCGATGAGGACTTCCGTGCTGACCGCCAGCCGGAGTTTACGCAGCTCGACGTCGAAATGTCCTTCGTGGACCAGGATGATGTCATTGCTCTGGCAGAAGAGATCGTCTCCGCGCTGTGGAAGCTCATCGGCTACGAAATCAAGACCCCCATCCCGCGCATGACCTATGCCGATGCCATGAAGTACTACGGTTCCGACAAGCCGGACCTGCGCTTCGACATCAAGATCGTGGAGTGCACGGACTTCTTCAAGGACACCACCTTCCGCGTCTTCCAGAACGAATACGTCGGTGCCGTCGTCATGGAAGGCGGAGCCTCCCAGCCGCGCCGCCAGTTCGATGCATGGCAGGAGTGGGCAAAGCAGCGCGGTGCGAAGGGCTTGGCCTACATCACCGTTGCTGAGGATGGCACATTGGGTGGCCCGGTAGCCAAGAACATCACGGATGCCGAGCGCGAGGGTATTGCCGCCCACGTCGGCGCCAAGCCGGGCGATGCCATCTTCTTCGCTGCCGGCGAGACCAAGGCTTCCCGTGCGCTGCTGGGCGCAGCTCGCGGTGAGATTGCGAAGAAGCTCGATCTCATCAAGGACGGCGACTGGGCCTTCACCTGGGTCGTCGACGCACCGCTCTTCGAGCCCTCCGCCGATGCCACCGCCTCGGGTGACGTGGCTTTGGGCCACTCCAAGTGGACTGCAGTCCACCACGCCTTCACTTCGCCGAAGCCGGAGTACCTGGATAACTTTGACCAGAACCCGGGAGAGGCCTTGGCTTATGCCTACGACATTGTCTGCAATGGCAATGAGATTGGCGGCGGTTCCATCCGTATCCACGACCAGGATGTGCAGAAGCGCGTCTTCGACGTCATGGGCATCGGCGAAGAAGAAGCCCAGGAGAAGTTCGGCTTCCTGCTCGACGCCTTCCAGTTCGGTGCTCCGCCACACGGCGGCATCGCTTTCGGCTGGGATCGCATCGTCTCCCTGCTGGGTGGATTCGAGTCCATCCGCGATGTCATCGCCTTCCCGAAGTCCGGTGGCGGCGTCGACCCGCTGACCGACGCCCCCGGCACCATCCCCGCCGCGCAGCGCAAGGAGACCGGTGTGGACTTCAAGCCGGAGAAGGCTGCGAAGGCTGCCCAGGGTGAAAAGGCTGGGAAGGAGTCCTAAAGGCCCCACACCATGGGTGTACCTCATTGGGCCGACAACAAGTGGAAGCAGGCAAGCAAGTGAATCCGACGGGACACGAGTCCATGAATAATTCTGTGGCTGATGTCGTGGTAGCAGAAGCCTCACAGATGATTTCGCGCCGCTATGGCGGGGAGCCTGAGCTGAGTGACGTTGAGCAACTCACCGGCTCGGGCAATGCCGTGGTACTTCGTGCTCGGACGACTCCCAGCGCCTTCTTCCCGCATCGTTCGGTCGTCATCAAGTACAACCCGGTCACCGGGCACACTATTGATGACGCCGCACTTCTCCGTGAAGTGGTGGCCTATCAGTTCACCACGGCGCTGTCTGAGGAGGTCCGCCCAGGACCTGTGTTGCTCGCGCACGACGTGGACAAGCGCATTCTTGTGCTGTCCGACGCCGGCGAAGGCGACACCCTGGCGGACACCCTTGCGCGCAGCGGTGATGAAGACCGCGGCGAGCTGCTCAGGGCTCTGGGCAGCGCGTTGGGCAAAATGCATGCTGGGACCGCCGGGCGCGAAGAAGACTATGACGCCCTGCTCAAGCGCCAGTTACGTCGGCATCCCGAATACGCTGAGCACCAGGCATTGCGCGATGATTCCTTGCAGAGCTCCATTCTGATTGGTGCGGATATCCTCAGCGAGGCAGGACTGGAACCGCCGGAACACGTCCGCACATTGGCCCGTGCCGCCATGCAGAGTCTGAGTTCTGGCCGCAACCGCGCTTTTACTCCCTTCGACCTGTCCCCAGACAACATCATCGTCGGCTCAACGCTGACCTTCTTGGACTATGAGTGGGCCGGTTTCCGCAACGTCGGCTTTGACGTGGCCTGCGTGGTGGCCGGCTTCCCGCAGTTTCTTTTTTCTCGGCCGATCACTGATGCCGAGGCGGGGCTTTTCATCCATGCCTGGCAGCGCCGCATTGTCGATGTCTGGCCGCAGCTCGCCGATGAGAAGACGCTGCACGAGTTGCTCGTCTCCTGCCTCATCGGTTGGGCTCTGTCGAGCGTGACCACGATGTATGCCGGCGGGATCGAAGGGGTCGTCGCGTTGGCGGAAGGCAACGCTGAGATCTACCGTGACCCGCACCGTTCTCTGCTTCGTCGATCCGACCATGGTCCGTTCAGCGAGGATGAAATACTGATTCGGCGCGATCTTTATGAGACCTTCGAAGCGCTGTCGCGGTTTGCCGCGCAATGTAGCAATGACGGGTGCTCTGCGGTCGCCGAGTTTGGGCGAGCCGTGGCCTCTCGACTCCGGGAGCCCTGATGGGGCAGGAGTCACTCTTCGGCGATGACCAGTCAGCGCCAAGCCTGCCGGGTGGCCCCGATATGTTTGCAACCCACCCCGGTTCGCCGCTGGCCGCGCGCATGCGGCCGCAAAACCTCGATGAAGTAGTGGGGCAGAAGCACCTCCTGGAGCCGGGAACCCCGCTGCGTAGGCTGGTGGAAGGCTCAGGCGAGGCCTCCGTCATCCTGTACGGGCCGCCGGGAACCGGAAAGACGACGCTGGCCTCACTCATCGCATCTTCCTTGGGAGATAACTTCATTGGGCTTTCCGCCTTGGACTCCGGTGTGAAGCAGGTTCGAGAGGTGATCTCCCACGCCCGCCGTGAGCTGATTCAAGGGCGCCGCACCGTGCTGTTCATCGATGAGGTGCACCGCTTCTCCAAGACTCAGCAGGACGCGCTGCTCGCGGCCGTCGAAAACCGCACCGTGCTGCTCGTGGCCGCCACCACCGAAAATCCTTCCTTTTCCGTCGTGGCCCCGCTGCTTTCGCGTTCCTTGTTGCTGCACTTGGAGCCGCTGGACGACGCCTCCCTGCGCACCCTCGCCGAGCGCGCATTGACCAGCGAGCGGGGATTGGCGGGAAGGATCACCGCAACGGACGATGCTCTAGACCAGCTGGTGCTGCTCGCCGGGGGCGATGCTCGGCGCACACTGACCTATCTTGAGGCGGCGGCCGAGGCAGTGCCCGATGGCGGTGAACTCACCGTTGAGGTTCTCAAAGAAAACGTCAATCGCGCGGTGGTGCGCTATGACCGCGACGGCGACCAGCATTATGACGTGGTCTCCGCGTTTATTAAGTCCATCCGCGGTTCCGACGTGGATGCCGCGCTGCATTACCTGGCCCGCATGATTGAGGCAGGCGAAGACCCGCGTTTCATCGCCCGCCGGCTTATCGTGCATGCCTCCGAAGACATCGGAATGGCTGATCCCACCGCGCTGCCCACTGCCGTGGCCGCAGCGGAGGCCGCGGCCCTTATCGGATTACCCGAGGCGCGTATTCCGCTGGCTCAGGCGACAATCCATCTCGCTACGGCACCGAAATCCAATTCCGTTATCAACGCCATCAACGCGGCCCAGGCCGACGTTCGCGCCGGCAAGAGCGGGCATGTGCCCGCGCACCTGCGCGACGGCCATTATGAGGGAGCGAAACGCTTGGGCAATGCAGTGGGCTATCAGTACCCGCATGATGATCCGCGCGGTGTACTGTCCCAGCAGTATTTGCCGGAGACGCTGGCGGATGCCGAGTACTATCACCCCACCGACCATGGCGCGGAGAAGCGTGTGCGCGAGTACCTGGGAAGGCTGCGGGACATCATCCGGGGGCGGCGTCGCTAAGCACAGCACCGGACGGGTAAAGTTGAGCGCTGACTAGAAACCATTCAACAGTGAAGGAATTTTGCTCGTGAAGACTCATGAGATCCGGGAACGCTTTACCCAGCACTTCGTCAAGGCCGGCCACGAGGCCGTCCCCAGCGCGTCGCTGATCCTGGATGACCCGAACCTGCTCTTCGTTAACGCCGGCATGGTTCCCTTCAAGCCCTACTTCCTGGGCCAGCAGAACCCGCCTTTTGCTAACGGCACGGCGACCTCTATCCAGAAGTGCGTGCGCACCTTGGACATCGAGGAAGTGGGCATTACCACCCGTCACAATACCTTCTTCCAGATGGCGGGTAATTTTTCCTTTGGCCAGTACTTTAAGGAAGGCGCAATTACCCACGCCTGGAACCTGCTGACCACCTCCGTCGATGAAGGCGGTTTGGGCCTCGACCCGGAGCGTTTGTGGGTCACGGTCTACCTCGACGATGATGAGGCGGCCGATATTTGGCACAACAAGATCGGCGTGCCCACCGAGCGTATTCAGCGCCTAGGCATGGAAGACAACTACTGGTCCATGGGTATTCCCGGGCCGTGCGGTCCGTGCTCTGAGATCTACTATGACCGCGGGCCGGAATATGGCCAGGATGGCGGCCCGATTGCGGATGATAACCGCTACATGGAGATCTGGAACTTGGTCTTCATGCAGAACGAGCGTGGCGAAGGCATCGGCAAGGGCAACTTCGAGATCGTGGGCGAGCTGCCCAAGAAGAACATTGATACCGGCATGGGCATCGAGCGCGTGGCCTGCATCCTGCAGGGTGTGGACAACGTCTACGAGACGGACCTGCTGCGCCCGGTCATCGACGTAGCCGAGGAACTTACCGGTGCGACGTACGTTCCGGATGCTCCGAAGGAAGACCTCATTCGCTTCCGCGTGGTGGCGGACCACTCGCGTACCGGCATGATGCTCATTTTGGACGGCGTTACCCCCGGTAACGAGGGTCGTGGCTACATTCTGCGTCGCTTGCTGCGCCGCATCATCCGCTCCGCCAAGCTGCTTGGTGCGAAGGGGGAGACCATGGAGCGTTTCATGAACACCATCATGGACACCATGACTCCGTCCTACCCGGAGATCGCCGATAACCGCGAGCGTATCCTGCGCGTTGCCGTGGCGGAGGAGAAGGCCTTCCTGAAGACGCTGGAGTCAGGCACCAAGCTTTTCGACGAAGCCGTGGAGGAACTGAAGAGCACCTCTCGTGCGGCCACCCCGAAGGTCCTCTCCGGCGAGAAGGCTTTTGAACTGCACGATACCTATGGTTTCCCCATCGACCTGACCTTGGAAATGGCTCAGGAAGCCGGTTTGACCGTAGATATGGACGGCTTCGACGCCGCCATGGGCGAGCAGCGCCGCCGCGCCAAGGCCGATAACCAGGCCAAGAAGCATGGTCATGCTGACCTGTCGCTCTACCGCGAGTGGGTGGATAACCACCCGACGTTGTTCACGGGCTATGAAACCCTGGAGTCCGAGGCCAAGGTCATCGGCCTTGTGCGCGATGGTCAGAAGGTAACCGAGGTCGAGGCAGGAGATACCGTCGAGGTAATCCTGGACCAGTCGCCGCTTTATGCTGAAGCCGGTGGCCAGACCGCCGACCATGGTCGAATCTTCGCGGGCGAGACCCTCCTTGAGGTCAACGATGTGCAGAAGATTGGCAAGAAGCTGTGGGTGCACAAGGCTACGGTGACCGCCGGTGGGCTTGAGTTGGGCAACGGCGTGACGGCTGCCGTTGATGAACAATGGCGCCACGGCGCCGTGCAGGCGCACTCGGCGACGCACCTTATCCACGCAGCGCTGCGCCAGGTGCTAGGCCCGACTGCAGTCCAGGCTGGTTCCTTGAACCGACCCGGCTACCTGCGCTTTGACTTCAACTACACCGACCAGCTCACCCAGGAGCAGCTCGATGAGATCGCTTTGGTGACGAACCAGGCGGTGGACCAGCACTTCCCGGTCAATACCATCGAGACGTCTTTGGAGAAGGCCAAGGAGATGGGCGCGATGGCCCTCTTTGGTGAGAACTACGGTTCCGAGGTCCGCGTCGTGGAGATGGGTGGCCCGTTCTCCATCGAGCTCTGCGGTGGTACGCACGTGAAGAACACCGCTGAGATTGGCCCGGTGTCTGTCCTTGGCGAATCCTCCGTGGGTTCGGGCGCGCGCCGTATCGAGGCTTATTCGGGTCTGGATGCATTCCGCTTCTACTCCAAGGAGACCGCACTCGTGGAAGGCGTGTCCCGCGAGCTCAAGGTGCAGACTGAGGATCTTCCGGAGCGCATCGCGCAGCTGACGGAGAAGCTCAAGGCCGCTGAGAAGCAGATTGCGGAGCTGCACAAGGCCCAGCTCATGTCGCAGACCGCGGAGATGATTTCTGGTGCGACCACCGTTAATGGCTTCACCCTCGTATCGGTCAAACTTCCTAACGGAGTAAACGGCGGTGATCTGCGCACGTTGGCCTCGGATATCAAGAACCGTCTCGGTGATGTCGCCGGTGTGGTTGTCCTGGCATCGGAGAACGAGGGCGGCAAGCTCCCGTTCATCGTTGGCGCCACTAAGCCTGCCGTCGAGCGCGGCGTCAAGGCTGGTGACTTGGTCAAGGTTATTTCTGGCTATGTTGACGGCAAGGGCGGCGGAAAGCCCGATATGGCTCAAGGTTCCGGCGCCAACGCTGAAGGTCTCCAGCAGGCCTTCGACGCCGTCCGTGATGAGCTCGAAGCCCACTAACGAACGCGCCCTAGTTGGCTGCAGTTGTAGCTGACTCGCAGAATCAGGAGGAGCACGATGGCCGTAGAACCCGACAAACCAGTCGCGGACGATCCCGGCCCGGGGCGCCGTTTGGGCCTCGACGTCGGTACTGTCCGCATCGGCGTGGCCGTCTCTGACCGGGACGCGCGCTTGGCCATGCCGGTCGAAACCGTCCGGCGTGAGACCGGGTTTAAAGACCGCGATCAGGGTGATATCGACCGCCTGCTTGAGCTGATTTACGAGTATGACGTGGTTGAGGTAGCCGTTGGTTTGCCGCGCGATCTCAAGGGCAATGGTTCATCAAGTGTTAAACATGCCAAGGAAATCGCGTTTCGTATCCGCCGCCGCTTGGCAAAAGATGACAGGATGAAAGAACCTCCGCCCGTGCGTATGGTGGATGAACGCCTTACTACCGTGGTCGCCTCCTCCGCATTGCGGGCCTCTGGCGTATCAGAGAAGCGAGGTCGCTCGGTGATTGACCAAGCAGCCGCGGTGGAAATTTTGCAATCCTGGCTGGATGCGCGCCATTTCGCGTTGAACGGCCACAGCCCTTCAAACGTAGGAGACGAAGTACGTGAGCCGTAAACCTTCACGCATCGGACGCTCGATGGAACCCCAATATGTCAAGCGCCGTCAGCGCGGCATGGCCGTGCTCATTGCGAGCTTGGTCCTGATCATCGGTGGACTTGGCTACATTGGTTTCCGCCTGTTGGGAGGGGGCAGCACCTTGGACTATGAGGGGCAGGGCAATGGAGTAACCCAGCTTGTTCAGGTTCCGGAGGGCTCGTCGATGAGCGAGCTGGCACCTGAATTGGCGGAGAAGAACGTGGTGAAGACGCCCGAAGCTTTCTCTTCTGCGGCCAACTCGAATCCGCGCGCGAGCCAAATCAAGCCTGGATTCTACCGCCTTCAGGAGGAGATGAGCGCGAAGTCTGCCGTCGAAGCGCTGCTTGATGAAGGCAACATGGTTGACCTCCTCGACGTGCAGGGCGGAGCTACGCTTCTCGACGTCAACGTGGTCGGCGGTGATGTCCGCTACGGTATTTACTCGCTGATTTCTCAGGTCTCCTGCAAGGAGGGCGAATGCGTATCCGCCGAGGAGCTGGAGAAGATCGCGGCCACGGTGGATCCTGCTGAGCTGGGTGCGCCGGAGTGGGCATTGGAGGAAATTCGTGCCCGCGGTGAGGACCCCAAGCGTATTGAGGGCCTTATCGCTCCGGGCCAGTACGTCCTCGATCCGAACATGGACGCTAAGGAGATTCTGACGGATCTCATCACACGTTCGACGAAGAAGTACAACGACACCAATATCGTTGACCGCGCCCAGGCAATTGGCCTCAAGCCCTACGAGCTTCTTACTGCGGCTTCGCTGGTGGAGCGCGAGTCCCCGGCCGGTGAGTTCGACAAGGTCGCCCGTGTAATCCTCAACCGCCTTGATGAGCCGATGCGCCTCGAGCTGGACTCCACGGTCAACTATGGCCTCGAGGATGTTGAGCTGGCCACCACCGATGAGGATCGCCACCGCGAGACTCCTTGGAATACCTACGCGAAGGACGGTCTCCCTGACTCACCGATTGCCTCTCCTTCGGAGGAAGCTATCGGGGCCATGGAGAACCCCGCGGAGGGCAACTGGCTCTTCTTCGTCACCGTCGACGACAAGGGCACCACGGTGTTTACCGATAATTACGACGAGCACCTCGCCAACGTCGATGACGCTGTTCGCTCCGGCATCCTTGACAGCCAGCGCGAAGGCGCTGGCGAGCCGCCGGCCGGCGAGCCACCGGCTGAGGAGCAGTAACCTGATGCCCCGCGCCGCAGTTCTGGGCAGCCCTGTCGCTCATTCCTTGTCCCCGGTCCTCCATAACGCAGGCTATGAAGCTGTGAATTTGGAGGATTGGGACTACACCAAGATTGAGGTGACGGACCTAGCTGCCTTCCTCGCCGATGCGGGGGAGGAGTACCGCGGCTTTTCGGTCACCATGCCGCTCAAGTTCGACGCACTCGCCTGCGCGAACATCGTCAGCGAACGCGCCGAGCTCATCGGCTCCGCGAATACCCTGGTGCGCACCGAAGACGGGTGGCGTGCGGATAACACGGATACTGAGGGAGTTCTGGGCGCGCTCGACGAGCTGCTTGGAACGTCCCAACCGTCGACGGCACTGCTCATCGGAGCAGGTGGAACCGCACGGCCTGTCCTGTGGGGCCTAGCCCAGCGCGGTGTGCAGGACGTTACGGTGCTCAATCGCTCCGACCGCCTCGCCGAGCTGCGCCCGCTGGCTGATGACCTTGGCCTCACCCTCCACGCGGCAACGTTCAGCGATGATCTCGCGGGGCTTGCGCGTTCGGTAGATCTCGTGGTCTCCACCGTTCCCTCCGCCGCCGTGGAAGAGCACCTAACGCAGCTGGCCAAAGCTCCGGTATTTGACGTTATCTATGATCCGTGGCCAACTCCGTTGACCGTTTATGCCGCTGCCGACGGCTACCCGACAGTCGGCGGGCACGTCATGTTGGCCAACCAGGCCTATTCGCAATTCGAGCAGTTTACAGGGCACACCGCTCCACGGGCAGAGATGCTGGCTGCATTAAACAAGGCGCTCAAGCTATCCTGATCGGTTCCCCAAACCACCGCGTGCGCCTTGTCTTTCCGCGCGGTAGGCTGCGGGCTATGGGGGACGTGCTTTTCTTGGCGTGGGGGTGCGCCTTAATTGTTTATGACCTGCGTTTTAAGCGCTTGCCTAATTATCTGACGCTGCCAGCCGCGGCTTTATCGTTGTGCTGGTTCAGTTTGGCGGGCCTGCTCTGGATAGGGCTCTACGTGCTCGTGGCCTGGTTTAGCCGTGCCGGAAGCGTGGGCGGGGGCGACCTCAAGCTAGCTCTGCCTCTGGGAATGGTGACCGCCCACGCAGCGGGCCTACCAGGGGTTGCGTTGGCGATGATGGGGGCGGCGCTCAGCACCGTGTTGTGGGGAATCATCACGCGGGATAGGGCGCCTGCGCATGGTCCCGGGATGCTGTTTGCTGCGGCTCTCGTCGTGTTCTTTAGCCCCAACACGGTGTGATAGTTGGCCTAGTGACCACGAAAGAAGCCCTGGCATGCGATAATAGTCCGCATGCTTCGTTGGACTACCGCAGGTGAATCTCACGGTCAAGCGCTCATTGCACTCATTGAGCACATGCCCGCCGGGGTTCCCGTTTCCCAAGACGACATCGCTCTCCAGCTCTCTCGCCGCCGCCTTGGCTATGGACGTGGCGCGCGCATGAAGTTTGAGGCTGATGACCTCACCCTGCTCAGCGGCATCCGCCACGGCTTGACCCTGGGCAGTCCTATCGCCATCATGATCGGCAACACTGAGTGGCCAAAGTGGACCACCATCATGTCGCCCGATGCCTTGGATCCGGAGGATCCGGAGTCCGCTAAAGCTATGGCTTCCGGTCGCGGCGCCCCGCTGACCCGCCCGCGCCCCGGCCACGCTGATTTTGCTGGCATGGTGAAGTTTGATCACTCGGAGGCGCGCCCCATCTTGGAGCGCTCTTCCGCGCGTGAGACCGCCGCCCGCGTGGCCGCAGCCACCGTCGCACGCAATTTCCTCCGTGAAACATTGGGCGTCGAAGTGCTCTCCCACGTGATCTCGATTGGCGCCTCCGATCCCTACGAAGGCCCGTCGCCCAGCTTTGCAGAAATCGAAGCTATCGATGCTTCTCCAGTTCGGGCCTGCGATAAGGCCGCAGAGGAATCTATGATCTCAGAAATTGAAACCGCTAAGAAGCAAGGCGATACCCTTGGCGGCATCGTTGAGGTCATCGTGGAGGGCTTGCCAATTGGCTTGGGCTCGCACACGTCAGGGGAGGACCGTCTCGACGCACAGCTCGCCGCTGCCTTGATGGGCATTCAGGCCATCAAGGGCGTTGAAGTCGGTGATGGTTTTGCTGAGGCCCGCCGTCGTGGAAGCGAGGCTCATGATGAGATGGTCCGAACCGATCGCGGCGTGGATCGAGAAACTAACCGGGCGGGCGGTCTAGAAGGTGGAATGACTAACGGCCAGACGCTGCGCTTGCGCGCGGCGATGAAGCCGATTTCCACCGTTCCGCGCGCCTTGAAGACGGTGGATATGGCCACAGGTGGAGCGGCGACCGCCATCCATCAGCGCTCCGATGTGTGTGCGGTTCCGGCTGCTGGTGTTGTCGCAGAAGCAATGGTGGCGTTGGTCCTTGCGCGCGCCGTGTTGGAAAAGTTTGGTGGAGATAGCCTCGCTGAGACTAAGCGGAATATCGCCTCCTACCAGGACTATGTGGCAAGCCGCCTGGATTGGGGTGAAGCATGAGCTCCCCACACGTCGTCTTAGTTGGGCCTCCCGGCTCTGGAAAGACCACGATTGGTCGCCGCTTGTCACGGGCGCTGAACTGTGACGTTGTTGATTCTGATGATCTGATCGAGGCCCGCTACGGCAAGGCCTGCGGTGAAGTGTTTTCTGAACTGGGTGAGCCGGCATTCCGTGAGGTAGAAGCAGAAGCGGTGCGCGAGGCACTGGCCACCACTGGGGTCGTGAGCCTCGGCGGCGGAGCAGTGCTGACCGAATCCACACGTGCCTTGCTCGATAACCTGACCGTCGTATTCCTCGATGTCACGCCGGAAGAAGGCGTAAGCCGCACGTTGGGTGATGCGAACCGCCCCGTGTTGGAATCTGCAGATCCATTGGCGCACTATACCCAGCTTTTGGAGGCGCGCCGCCCCCTTTACTCGGAGGTAGCTGATTTGAAGGTGCGCACTGGTGTGCGCTCCCCGCAACAGGTAGTGGGCGATATTCTGAGTTTCCTTGAAACCCTCTAAATCGCCGGCTGTTTTGCTTTAACCTCATGATGAAGCCGCACAATCACCGCTAGCCCAGCCAAAGGAGCACTACTCATGCACACTATTCCGGTTAAAGGACCTTCACCTTATGAGGTCACAATTGGCACTGGTCTGAGCACAGAAGTGATTGGGCGCGTGGCGGACATTGGAGCGGCTAAGGTGGCGGTCATTCACCAGCCGCCGCTCGCGCAGGCTGCCGGTGACCTCGCCGAGCAAGCCCGTGCACAGGGAATAGAGGCAACTCTGGTCGAGGTACCTGATGCAGAGGCAGCTAAGCAGCTCGATGTACTTGCCCGGCTTTGGGATACCTTCGGGGAGGCTGGTTTCAGCCGCCGTGACGCCGTTATTGGTCTCGGCGGCGGGGCCGTGACCGACTTGGCAGGCTTTGCCGCAGCGACGTGGATGCGTGGTATCCCAGTAATTCAGGCCCCGACCACACTGCTCGCGATGGTGGACGCGGCCGTTGGTGGAAAGACAGGTATTAACACTGCCGCAGGCAAGAACCTTGTTGGGGCTTTCCACGAGCCGGACTCAGTCTTTGTCGATCTGGACCACCTGCGCACCCTACCTGCCGACGAAATCGTCGCCGGTTCTGCGGAGATCATCAAGACTGGCTTCATCCATGATCCGCGCATCATCGAGCATTACCTTGCGGATCCTGCCGCTTGCTTGGACCCCGACGGCCTGCTGCCCGAGCTCATCCAGCGTTCCATCGCGGTCAAGGCGCACGTGGTGGGCCAGGACTTAAAGGAATCGGGGCTGCGCGAAACCCTCAATTACGGCCACACCTTCGGCCACGCCGTAGAGCGCCGCGAAAACTACACCTGGCGCCACGGCCGCGCGGTAGCAGTGGGCATGATGTTCATCGCCTACTTGTCCCACGCACGCGGGCTTATCGACGCCAACCTGGTAGTCACCCACCGCGACATTCTCACCCGAATTGGGTTGCCCACAACCTATGAGCAGGGCCATTTCGAACAGCTGCTGGATGGCATGCGCCATGACAAGAAGAACCGCGGTGGCCACATCCGTTTTGTGGCCCTCACGGGAATCGGGGAAACCACGCGCTTGGAAGATGCTACCGTCGACGAGCTGCGCGCAGCCTATGCGCAGCTCGCCTCATAAAAGCTTAAGGAGTTTGCCATGACCATTCTCGTTCTCAACGGCCCGAACCTCAACCGTCTGGGCAAGCGCCAACCAGAAATCTATGGCAGCGAAACCCTAGAGGACATCGAGCGTCGCGTCCGCGCAGCGGCGGGGGAGGAAGAGATCGTCTTCTTCCAGTCCAACCACGAGGGCGAGCTCATCGAGCAGGTGCATCGCGCCGCCGACGAAGGCTGGCCCGTCATCATCAATCCGGGTGGGTTTACGCATACGTCGGTGGCACTGCGCGATGCCCTAGCGGAAGTAGCCGATGGTGCAGGTTTTGTTGAGGTACACCTATCTAATGTGCACGCGCGGGAAGCATTCCGTCAGCACTCCTATCTGAGCCCGATCGCACGCGGTGTCATTGCTGGGCTTGGCTCTTATGGATATGTCGCGGCACTGGGGTACTTCCTCGCAAATTAGCTATCATGGAGTATCGCTTGAAATGAATGGAGTGGTTCTCACATGGCATTAGCCGATACTCGTTATAGCAACCGCCGCCGCAAGCTCATGACCGAGCTATCTGGTCAGCGCGTCGACGCGATCATCGTCACCCATTTGACGCACGTGCGTTATCTCACCGGCTTCTCCGGTTCGAATGGTGGTCTACTGTTGCGCAAGGACCTCTCCGCGCTCATGGCTACGGACGGCCGCTACACCACACAAATTGCTGAAGAGGTCCCGGATATCGAAGCCAGCCTCGGTCGCGATGTGGGCCCGCACCTGCTGGGGCAGGTTTCTGAGGACCTTCGCGTTGGCTATGAAGCCGACTATGTCACCGTTTCACAACTTGAGCGGCTGGAGAAAGCAAAACCGGAGGGCGTTACTCTGGTGCCTGTCACCGGCGTAGTAGAGAAGATTCGCCTCGTCAAAGACAATGTCGAGCTTCAAAAACTCGAAGAAATCGCAGCTTTGGCAAACCAGGCGCTGACCGACCTCGTCGAGGCCGGGGAAGTAGCCGCCGGACGCACGGAGCGCCAGGTAGCTGCCGACCTTGAATACCGGATGCGCATGCTTGGCTCGGAACGCGTGAGCTTCGACACCATCGTGGCCTCCGGCGAGAATTCTGCAAAGCCCCACCATGGTGCGGATGACCGCGAACTGTGCAAGGGCGATTTGGTAACGATTGACTTCGGCGCTCACCTCCGCGGCTTTAACTCAGACTGCACCCGTACCTTCGTCATCGGTGAGGTTTCTGATTTCGCCCGCGAAATCTATGACGTTGTCCTGCGCGCCCAGGAAGCGGGTGTCAAGGCAGCGGTGCCAGGTGCCAAGCTTGTCGACGTCGACGCGGCCTGCCGCGACATTATTGCCGATGCTGGCTATGGTGACTACTTCGTTCACTCTACTGGCCACGGCATTGGTCTCGACGTGCATGAAGGGCCTTATGCGGCCACAACCGGAAAGGGTACGTTGGCTGAGGGCATGACCCTGACCATTGAGCCCGGCATCTACGTCCCAGGCAAGGGAGGAGTGCGCATCGAGGACAGCCTCATTATCACTTCAGGTGCCCCGAAGATCATCACGGCTTACCCGAAGGACCTTCAGGTGCTTTAGCTAGCACCCCTTGGCGCCGTACTTGATGCGCGTACGGTATGCTTAGACACTGTTTTCATAGTTTCGACTACAAGTTATTTGGGAGAGTCATTTCATGGCAGATACCACTGATTTCAAGAACGGCCTCGTTCTGAAGATCGACAACAAGCTGCAGCAGATTGTTGAGTTCCAGCACGTCAAGCCCGGCAAGGGCCCGGCATTCGTGCGCACCAAGCTCAAGGACGTGGTCTCTGGCAAGGTGACCGACAAGACCTTTAACGCTGGTGTGAAGGTGGAGACCGCAAACGTCGACCGCCGCGACATGACCTACCTGTACAACGATGGCCAGAACTACGTGGTCATGGATGATAAGACTTTTGAGCAGTTCGAGCTGCCGTTTGATAAGTTCGGCGACGCTGGCAAGTTCCTGCTGGAGAACATGCGCGTTCAGGTGTCCTTCCATGACGGTGAGGCTTTGTTCGGCGAGCTGCCGATCTCCGTTGACCTGAAGGTGGAGCACACCGAACCGGGCCTGCAGGGTGACCGCTCCAATGGTGGCACCAAGCCGGCAACGCTCGAGACCGGTGCCGAGATTCAGGTTCCGCTGTTCATTGAGATCGGAAACGTTCTCAAGATTGATACCCGTACCGGCGAGTACCTCTCTCGCGTCAACAACTAAGATGACCCAACCAGAGCCAAACTATAAGCGCCACACGGCGCGCTACCGAGCACGTCGCCGCGCCGCGGATATTCTTTTCGAAGCTGAATCGCGCGATGTCGATCCGGTAGCCATCGTTGAGGACCGCGTAGAGCTGGCCCGCGACCCTGAAAACGGCGTGGCGCCGGTCGCGGACTACACCCGCGAAATCGTCAGCGGAGCTGCCGAAGAACTGGATGACATCGATGATGCGATCGCCCGCTACCTCTCCAGCGAGTGGTCGCTCGAGCGCATCCCGGCTGTCGATCGTGCGATCATGCGCGTAGCGGTATGGGAAATCCTCTTTAACGCGGATGTGCCTAACGCTACCGCGCTCGTCGAAGGCGTGGAGCTTGCCTCGGAATACTCCAATGACAAGGCAGCACCTTATATCCACGCTGTGTTGGATGACGTTATCCAGGCCCAGTCTGCGGATAGCCCAATGGACTCGGCATCTGCCGAGGAATCTGAAGAACCCGCTGAGACTGCGGAAGATGAAGGCGACTCCGAGTAGAGCCTACGTCTTTCCCTGAATCCCGAAACTCCGGCCAACTAACCTTTGTGGACTGGCCGGAGTTTTGTCTTGGTCGAGTTCAAATAGGAAACTGCCCTAGCTGCCAATGATCCTGAACCTGCCTGCGGCAGGAGCAAAGGTGTTGGCAACTAGGGCATTTGCGGTAGTGATGCTGCGTGCTAGAGCAGCGAAGAGAGGAAATCCTTCGTGCGCTGGTGCTGCGGATTGTCCAAGACTTGCTCGGGGGTTCCGGTTTCAATGACGCTGCCGCCGTCCATGAAGACGATGTTGTCGGCGACTTCACGTGCAAAGCCCATCTCGTGAGTAACGACGAGCATGGTCATGCCATCGGCGGCAAGCTCCTTCATAACGCGGAGGACTTCGCCGACCAGCTCGGGGTCGAGTGCGGAGGTGGGTTCGTCGAAAAGCATCAGCTTTGGATCCATGGCCACAGAGCGGGCAATGGCGACGCGCTGCTGCTGACCACCGGAAAGCTGCACCGGGTACGCATCTGCCTTGTGCGCGAGGCCCACCTTTTCCAGCAGTTCCATCGCTTTCTTCTTTGCCTGTTCTGGATTCTGCTTTTTCACCTGGACGGGGGCCTCGATGATGTTTTCCAGTACTGTGCGGTGGCTGAACAGATTGAACTGTTGGAACACCATGCCGATGTCTTGGCGTTGAGCGGCGGCTTCCTTTTCGGAGATTTCATAGAGCACGCCGTTGCGTTCACGGAATCCGATGAGTTCGCCGTCGACGTAGAGGCGGCCGGCCGTGACCTTCTCTAGGTGATTGCAGCAGCGAAGGAAGGTTGATTTTCCGGAACCGGAGGGGCCCAGTAGGCAGGTGACCTCGCCGGGCATGACGGTGAGATCGATGCCCTTGAGAACCTCGAGCTGACCGAAGGATTTATACACATTTTGTGCAGAGATCATTGGGGTGGTCATTAGTTCTTTACCTCCGGGATGACAGACACGTTGCGGGGAATGGTTCCTTCAGCATCCGCCAGCGCAGCCAGCTGGCGGCCGGTGAGCTCGCGGGTGGCGCCACGTTCGAAGCGGCGCTCCAAGAAGTACTGGCCCACCATAAGAAGCGAGGTGATGGCCAGATACCACGTCGCCGCCACCATGAGTAGCGGGATGGGCTCGAAAAGTGCGGCGGAAATATCCGTGGCGCGGCCGAAAATCTCTGCGGTGTAGGGAATTGCCACCACAAGGGAAGACGTCTTCAGCAAGGAAATGAACTCATTACCGGTCGGCGGGATGATGATGCGCATGGCCTGCGGGAGAACCGTGCGGCGCATGGTCATCCACCAGCCCATGCCCAGGGCCTTGCTGGCTTCTTTCTGGCCCTCGGGAACCGAGGAGATTCCGGAGCGGACGATTTCCGCCATGTAGGCGGCTTCGTTCAGGCCCAAACCGAGCACGGAGAGTAGGAATGCATTGGTGAGTACCTCTGTGAGAGAAATCTCCGTAAACCCGAGGTTGATGGATTGGTAGAGCGCGGAGAGCAGGCCCCAGAAGACGAGCTGCACGTAGATCGGGGTTCCTCGGAATAGCCACAGGAAGAGCCAGGACACACCGCCGAGCACGGGGTTGGGGGACATACGCATCACGGCGAGAGCGGCGCCGCCCACGACGCCGATGATCATCGCCAGAATCGTAATCGCGATGGTATGCAGCGCGGCGGTGGCGATGCGTGTGTCGAAGAGGTACTGGAAGTAGGTGCCCCATCCGAAGGCCTCGTTGCGTGCCGAAGAGATGACGAACCACACAGCAAGGAGAACGAGGAGGGCGGCGAAGACCCATCGCCACGGGTGGCGAAGTGGCCGGGCTTCGATCTTTGGTGGGGTAGCCGAAGCCGCAGAATCCGATGCTGCTGGGAGAGAGGAATTAGTCATTGATCGGCCTTTCATTAATCATTGCGTGTTCGACGAGTCCCTCGGTAACGCCCCATTTTTCGAGGATTTCTGCGTAGGTCCCGGTGTCAATAAGGTGCTGGAGCGCGGCCGCCACGGCAGGTCCGAGCTCGGAGTCCTTAGGTACGGCAAACCCATAGGGAGCGGCGTCAAACATTTCGCCGACCATGGACATACGCCCGCCCGAGCGGTTGACCGCCCACGCAGAGACTGGTGAGTCCGCCGAAAGTGCGTCCGCGCGGCCCATGAGTACCGCAAGGGCGGCGTTGTCACTCGTGTCATAGGGAAGGATGGTTAGGTCCCCATCGCAGGCTTCTTGCTTCGGACGTAAGTCGTCCGTCTCGGACACGGTGGTGCGTTGCACCGCGACGGTGAGGCCACAGGGATTCGATGGATCAACCTTGTTGGGGCTGTCGGTGAGCTCCGCCCACTGAATGCCGGCGTAGAGGATATCGACGAAATCGAAGTTCTCACGGCGCTCATCGGTATCGGTAAACCCAGACCCGCCGAGATCAATCTGCCCGGACTGGACTGCCGGCAGGATCATGGAAAAGTCCTGCTCCACCGGCTGGAATTTGAGGCCCATCACTTGAGCGACTGCATTGGCCAAGTCCATTTCAAGACCGATGAGTGAACCATCGGAATCCTTGAACTCGAAAGGCGCAAACGGTGGGTTTGTGCCTACGGTGAGGACCCCATCTGCGTCCTGGTACATCGCGGCGATCTCGGGTACTTCGTCCACGTTAGGCTCTGACCAGCCTTCTGGCAGCGCCGGCTCCTCGTTGGTGACGCAGCCGGAGAGGGCAACAGAGGCCAGCGCTCCGACGGCGCCCACGACGGCCTTCTTCTTATTCATGCTTTAACTCTCTTGATAACTTGCGGCTTTGCGCCTATCCACGACGATGAAAATGGCGACGATGATGCCGCCGAGCGCGAACATGAGCAGGATAAGTGGTGTGGAAGCATCCTGGTCCGCGCCCCACGGCCATAATGCGCGAAGTGAGCCCAGCATAAAGCCGGCCATGGCGGCGAGGGTCGGATCGCGGTGGGTATCGAGTA
This sequence comes from Corynebacterium sp. HMSC072A02, assembly GCF_001810085.1. NCBI lineage: Bacteria > Bacillati > Actinomycetota > Actinomycetes > Mycobacteriales > Corynebacteriaceae > Corynebacterium > Corynebacterium sp. HMSC072A02. The sequence goes on from NZ_KV799847.1 coordinate 300,679, forward strand.
GGTAATTCAAAATCTTGACGAACGCGGCAAGGCCGCACACCGCGCCGAGGGCGAAGACGCCTACGACGGTCATGTTCCGGTCAGAGACCGCGCCGATGACCGGCTGGTAGAGGCCCATTGTCAGCAAGATGAGTGAGCCCGAAACGCCTGGGAGAACGAGCGCGCAGACGGCCACCATGGCCGCCAAGAACACCACAATCAGGCTGGGGTCTTCGACGGGAGTTGAAGTAAAGCCGGTAACGAAGAAGATCGCGACGGTGGCGATGATGAATGCAGCGATGGACGCGGGGGTAAACCGCGACATCATGCTAATTGGAACGATGATGGACACGGCGACCATGCCGAGGAACAATGCGCGGGACAAGGACACTTGCCCTTCCACAAAGTTGTGGAGCAACGTGGAAAAACCGAAGACGGCAAGGAACATGCCGGCGGCGACTGAGACGAGGAAGCCCCATTCAACTTTTTTGAAACGGCCGGAAATGAGATCATTGGCGTTGTGCAAAGCGCGTTCATAGATGCCTACGATGAGCGCGACGGTGCCTCCGGAAATTCCGGGGACCAGCTCGGCCATGCCAATGAGGGCGCCGCGAATGGCGTTAAGAATATAGTGCATAAACCGAAAGTAACGTTGACAGTCTCCTCGGTGGGGATGCCGTGCCGAGGGAGAGGAATGAGCAGATGACTCCTTATTCTCTCATTGTGCGACGTGCTTATGCAAACTATTCAGCCCATAGAAGGTTATACGTTGACTACATCGGCAAGCGCTTTGCTACTTCGCCATAGATTGAGCCCAAGATGGCGAAGGCGGCGAGGCCTACGAGACCGTCGAGAAGCACGGTGTAGAAGGTATTCAATTGCGGGTCATCGGAGGAGGCTGCGGACTTGCGCAGCTCCTGGTAATAAGAGGAGCCTTCCACCTTGGAAGAAACTTCCTTGTCGGTGCTGGATTCCGCAGCGGTAGCAACAGTGGTACCGCCCAGAGTAAGGGCGGCTGCGGTGCTCAAGGCAATGATCGTGCGACGCATGATGACGGGTTCCTTTCGGTTGAAAACACTAATACCCCACAACATTCTCTGTTGCGGGGTGGAATTGTGCCCCTGGTGAGACTCGAACTCACACTACACGGGTTTTGAATCCGTTGCCTCTGCCAATTGGGCTACAGGGGCGCACAAGCAACGATACTAGCGCAGCTGACCAATGGGAACCTAATTGCCTGCCTAAGGGCAGCGTCGGTGCTGATTGGCGCAACACGTTAGGATGGGCCGGGTGACTACTTCTCAGCCCCGACTCTTGCTCATCGACGGCCACTCCATGGCCTTCCGCGCATTTTATGCACTGCCCGCGGAGAACTTTTCTACCTCGGGCGGGCAGCATACGAATGCGGTCTACGGATTCCTTTCCATGCTGGCGAATATCTTGGCGGAGGAGAAGCCGGACTTCGTCGCGGTAGCCTTCGACGTGGGCCGCAAGACCTTCCGCACGGAGATGTTCCCCGCCTACAAGGCACAGCGCGAAGCCGCGCCGGAAGAGTTCCGGGGGCAGGTTGAGCTCATCCGTGAGGTTTTGGAGACGCTGGGAATCACTACGCTGTCGCGCGAGAACTTCGAGGCCGATGACATCGTGGCTACGTTGTCCACGCAGGCGGGCGCGGACTATGAGACCTTCCTGGTCACCGGTGACCGCGACTATTTGCAGCTTGTCGACGACTCCACGACCGTCCTCTATCCCATGCGCGGGGTGTCCAAGCTGCATCGCTTTACTCCAGAGGCAGTGGAGGAGAAGTACGGTCTGACCCCGCAGCAATATCCGGACTTTGCTGCCCTGCGCGGAGATCCTTCCGATAACTTGCCCTCCGTGCCAAAGGTGGGGGAGAAGACCGCCACGAAATGGATTACCCAGTATGGCTCCCTCGATGGCCTTATCGAGCATGCCGAGGAGATCAAGGGAGTGGCGGGCCAGAACTTCCGCGACCGCATCGAACAGGTCAAGCTCAACCGACAGCTCACCCAAATGGTGACGGATATGGACCTGGAGGTTGGCCCCGCGGATCTGGAGTTTAAGGGAGCGGTCGCTAGCGAGGTCGCGGCTCGCTTCGACGAGTTGGAATTCGGCACCAACCTGCGCGAGCGGGTCCTCAACGCCGTCCCGCACGACGCCGCCGCGGAAGCTGCTGCGGCTGAGGAAACCCCGGACGTCACGGTTACCGTGGTGGACACTCCGCTGGCTGAGTGGCTCGAGGGTAAGGAAGACGTAGCAGTCTTCGTACAAGGTGATGGGACCCCGGGCGCGGGTGATGCTGCAGCACTGGCACTGGTCGATTCCTCCTTTGAGGGCCGCCAGATTGAGTTGGCAGATCTCGATGCTAAGGACGACGCCGCGCTGGCCGCGTGGTTGTCATCAGACGCGCCGAAATACCTACACGAGGCGAAGGCCGCCTGGCACATGCTGGCCGGCCGGGGGATTGAACTGCGCGGAATTGCTCACGACACCGCCCTTGCCGCCTACCTCTTGCGTCCGGGTCAGCGCACGTATGCGTTGACGGACGTGTACCAGCGCCACCTACAGAAGTCCCTCGGCGCGGCCACGGAGCAGCTCTCCATCCTTGATGAGAACCCACTGGTGGATCAGGCCGCTGCCATTATGGAGTTAGCGGCAGAACTAACGCGTCAACTCCAGGAGATTGACTCCTTCGAGCTCTATACCGACCTAGAGTTGCCGCTGGTAGGCATCCTTGCCCGCATGGAAGCCGCCGGTATTGCGGTCGACAGAGATGTCTTAGAAACTCAGCGTGATGCCTTCATTGAGCAGGTCAATGAACAGGAACGCGCCGCCCGCGAGCTGGCCGGTGATGATTCTCTCAACCTGAATTCCCCGAAGCAGCTGCAGTCGGTGCTCTTCGATACCTTTGACATGCCGAAGACGAAGAAGACCAAGACCGGCTATTCCACCGCGGCTAAGGAAATTGAGCAGCTTGCTGCAACTCATCCGCACCCCTTCTTGGATCACCTGCTGGCCCACCGCGAGTATCAGAAGATGAAGACAACGCTGGAAGGTCTCATTAAGACCATTCAGCCGGATGGCCGCATCCACACCACGTTTAACCAAACGGTGACTTCGACGGGCCGTCTGTCTTCGACGGAACCGAACCTGCAGAATATTCCGGTGCGCACTGAGGCAGGACGCCAGATCCGTTCGGCTTTTGTGGTCGGCGAAGGCTTTGAGTCCTTGATTACGGCCGACTACTCCCAGATTGAGATGCGTGTCATGGCGCATCTCTCCGCAGACCCCGGGCTCATCGAGGCCTACCGCGAAGGCGAGGACCTGCATAACTACGTCGGATCCAAGGTTTTCGATGTACCGGTGGATGAGGTCACCTCGGAGCTGCGCCGCCGAGTCAAGGCTATGTCCTATGGCTTGGTCTATGGACTTTCCGCTTTTGGCCTATCGCAGCAGCTGGGTATCCCAGCGCGCGAGGCTAAGGAGATTATGGAGAGCTACTTTGAGCGTTTCGGCGGCGTGAAGCGCTACCTCGACGAGGTAGTGGTGCAGGCCCGAAAGGACGGTTATACCTCCACGGTCTTTGGGCGCCGCCGCTACCTGCCGGAGCTAAACTCCGATAACCGCGTGGCCCGTGAGAACGCTGAGCGCGCTGCCTTGAACGCGCCCATCCAGGGAACTGCTGCGGATATCATCAAGGTTGCCATGATCCGTGTGGATAAGGCCCTTGAAGGCATGGCCTCGCGCGTGCTGCTCCAGGTTCACGATGAGCTTGTCGTGGAGGTGGCTCCCGGAGAGGCAGAAGACGTACAGCGCATCCTAGAACGCGAAATGGACAAGGCTATCGAGTTGACTGTTCCGCTCGAGGTGTCCGTTGGCGTGGGCAAGAACTGGGATGCCGCAGCGCACTAGAGGTTAGGTCAAGCCCACCGCGCGCTCGTCCTCGGTGGGCGTGCGGCGCTCGACCAAACACCCGGCGAGGAGATCGAAGGGGGTTTGGCCCAGCACAAGGACGCTGAGGCCAAGGATGGCCAAGATGGTTGCTTCAACATAGGGGAGTCCTGTCAGCGCAACAAGAGTAAGGAGTAGCCAGCTGTTGCGAATTGCTGCGCTGGCGATTCCGGGATGCTCAGCGATGACTTCTAGCTTCAGCGACCACTTGCCTAGAGAAGTGTGCTTCGTTGACTCCGCCCACACCCGGTAGACGTAGAAGACGAGGGCGAGCGCGATGATGTCGTAGATAGCTCCTGCTCTGCCGCTCAATACTCCGTCGGTGCCGAGGTTGATTGCCCATTTGATCACCACGATGACAGCGGCGGCGAGGAAGGCGTCAATCCACCAGGCCACCGTGCGGCGCAGGAAAATCCCAAGGCGTTCTAAAAGCATGGCTGCCAGCTTAGTTCGCTGCGGGCGGCACACTCCGCACCAGGGTAGGCAAGGTCCGGTCTATCGTGCTTCGCACACGAAGATGGCGGTGCCGGGGAAAATTACACCTCGTTCTGGAGACCACTGGCCCCACGTGAGGTCGAGGCCCTCTGGCCACTCGGGTTCAATGAGGTTGCGAATCTCGAAGGATCCGCGAACCTGTAGTGCTCGCACCCAATCACCCATCGTGCGGTGAAACTCGGCGTAGCTAAGCTTACCGTTGGCATCCTGCTCGAGGTAGGCGCGCTCAAAATAGGACAGCTCTGCTGTGAGGCTCTGGGGACCGTCTGGGAAGACCCAGCGCATTGGGTGCGGCACAGAAAAGACAAAGCGTCCACGTGGGCGCAGGACCCGGTGGACCTCGCACAGTGCCGTGTCCAGGTCGGCCACGAAGGGTAGGGCGCCGAAGGCGGAGAAGACGACGTCAAAGGATTCGTCGCGATAGGGAAGCGCTAGAACATCAGCTTGGACTAGCGGTAGCTCGGGCGCGGCATGGGAGAGCATTCCCGACGAGAGATCGAAACCCGTCGCAAAGCGTGTGCGTCCTTGCAACCACTGCGTGCACGGCGCGGAGCCGCAACCGAGCTCGAGAACGGTGGCGGAGGAGACGTCGCCAAGCAGCTGCGCCTCAGCCTCATGCAGCATTTCCGGGCACCAGTAGAAAGAGGATAGGTACTCGGGGTGTTCCGCGTGGTAGGAATCGGCGTCACGATCCCAAAAATCGCGGTTGGCAGAGGATGCCGAAAACGCTGCTGCAGACACTCTTCCTTTCCCAATTCTTTTTCCATGGCGCATTTGCCGTTTTAGCTGCGAGGATGTAGGGTTGTACGGGCGTGTCTATGACTCGGGACGCGCTGGGCTACTGTAGGAGAGCTCGGCACGGCTGCGAGTCGGGATTGAAATCCATCTTAAGCCTTGCGCATTCGCGCTGCTTAATGACGCTTTTCAAGAGACGCGTAACTGTCCAATTACGATCTCCTACGTTTATTCGGAGCATAACTACATGCCAACTTCTAACACCCCTCAGGTTGCGATCAACGACATCGGAACCGCAGAGGACTTCCTCGCAGCTGTCGACGCCACCATCAAGTACTTCAACGATGGTGACATCGTCGAGGGCACCGTGGTCAAGGTTGACCACGACGAGGTCCTGCTCGACATCGGTTACAAGACCGAGGGCGTCATCCCGTCCCGCGAGCTCTCCATCAAGCACGACGTCAACCCGGATGAGGTTGTCGAGGTCGGCGACGAGATCGACGCACTTGTTCTCACCAAGGAGGACAAGGAAGGCCGTCTGATCCTGTCCAAGAAGCGCGCACAGTACGAGCGTGCTTGGGGCGCCGTCGAAGAGCTGCACGCCAAGGAAGAGCCGGTCACCGGTACCGTCATCGAGGTTGTCAAGGGTGGTCTCATCCTGGACATCGGCCTCCGTGGCTTCCTCCCGGCTTCCCTCGTTGAGATGCGCCGCGTCCGCGACCTGGAGCCGTACATCGGCCAGGAGCTCGAGGCCAAGATCATCGAGCTGGACAAGCAGCGCAACAACGTTGTCCTGTCCCGCCGTGCATACCTCGAGCAGACCCAGTCCGAGGTCCGCTCCGAGTTCCTGCACCAGCTGCAGAAGGGCCAGGTCCGCAAGGGCGTTGTCTCCTCCATCGTCAACTTCGGCGCCTTCGTCGATCTCGGCGGTGTCGACGGCCTGGTTCACGTTTCCGAGCTGTCCTGGAAGCACATTGACCACCCGTCCGAGGTTGTCACTGTGGGCGACGAGGTCACCGTCGAGGTTCTCGACGTCGACCTGGACCGCGAGCGCGTGTCCCTGTCCCTGAAGGCAACCCAGGAAGATCCGTGGCGCGTCTTCGCCCGCACCCACGCTGTGGGCCAGATCGTTCCGGGCAAGGTCACCAAGCTCGTTCCGTTCGGCGCCTTCGTTCGCGTCGAGGAGGGCATCGAGGGCCTCGTCCACATCTCCGAGCTGGCTCAGCGCCACGTGGAGGTTCCGGACCAGGTTGTCAACGTTGGCCAGGAAGTCATGGTCAAGGTCATCGACATCGACCTCGAGCGTCGCCGTATCTCCCTGTCCGTTAAGCAGGCAGACGAGGACTACACCGACGAGTTCGATCCGTCCAAGTACGGCATGGCTGACTCCTACGACGAGCAGGGCAACTACGTGTTCCCGGAGGGCTTCGACCCGGAGACCAACGAGTGGCTCGAGGGCTACGACGAGCAGCGCCAGGCTTGGGAGGCTCGCTACGCAGAGTCCGAGCGTCGCTTCAACCTGCACACCGCTCAGATCGAGCGCAACCGTGCTGCAGCCGCTGAGGCCGCCGAGTCCGCTGCCAACTCCAACTACTCTTCCGAGTCTCAGGATGCAGCTCCGGCATCCGATTCTCAGGCAGAGGTTGGCGGCTCCCTCGCTTCCGACGAGCAGCTTGCTGCTCTGCGCGACAAGCTCGCTGGCAACTAAAAGCTAAGTCCTCTCGGATAGGCTCCGCCGTTTAGTCCGAGACGATCTAGTTCTTGCAGAAAGGCCGCTTCTCCCCGCTGTGGGAGGGGCGGCCTTTCGCGTATCCTAAGCCGGTATGAAACTCATTGGCCTCACTGGCGGAATCGGCAGCGGAAAATCGACTGTAGCGCAGCTTCTCGTGCGCCACGGCTGGGAATTAGTGGATGCCGATCAGATAGCCCGGGACATTGTTGAACCGGGTCAACCAGCGCTCACAGAACTGGCGCAGGCTTTCGGGGAAGACATTCTCCAAGAAGACGGGAGCCTGGACCGGGGGTTGCTAGCTTCCCGTGCCTTCTCTAGTCGCGAGAAGACCGCTGTGCTCAACTCGATTACGCACCCGCGCATTAACGAGGAAACCCAAGCCCGCTTCGACGAAGCGCGGCAAGCCGGTGCGGATTTCGTGGTCTATGACATGCCACTCCTCGTGGACAAAGGACTCCACAAGGATATGGACGCCACCATTGTTGTTGACGTTGACGCAGAGGAGCGTGTGCACCGCCTGGTGGCATACCGCGGGCTGGATGAGGAGGACGCACGCCGCAGGATCGCGGCGCAGATTCCGGACGATGTGCGGCGTGCTGCCGCTGATTTCATCATTGACAACAACGGCCCCCGCGAAGCACTGGATGAGCAGGTCGAGGGGGTCGTCGCCAAGCTCCGCGCCCGCCTAGGTTAGGCACGCAACTTCCTAGCAACAGTTTTCTGGCAGAAGCTCCTAGCGCGTTGCTACGACGTCAGAGACTGCGATGTGGTCGTTGTTTTCCATGTCCTCGCCCACGAAATCAAGGTCAGTGCGCATCAGCATGGTGTTGTAATCGTGCCACGATGTCAGCGTGTAATACAGGTGCTGGTCATCCTGGTCTGGCAGCACGAAGGGCGCGTACGTGTCGTTGAGTGGCTCGCCGCTGACAACCTCGGTGGTCTTCGCGCCCACAAGCATGCGGCGCGGCGACCACGGTCCTTCGGGGCTATCTGCGGTGCGCATGACGATGCCCTCTCCCTCCACTCCATACATGGTGACGTACTTGCCCAAGTAGTGGTTGTAGGCCACGGAAAGCTCGGAGACTTTGCCATCGAGCACCTCGGTGGCCCGCGCGGGATCCTTCACCCATGAGCCATCTGAGTAGTAGCTGAAGGCATCTTCGTTGGGGAATTCAGATTTCAACGCGCGGGATAAATATGCCGGGCCACGGCGGCCGTTTCCGGTGGAGTAACGGTAGATATAGTCGTCGTGCTCGATGAAGGCCGATTGCTGCAGCTTTTCGAACCCTGGGCGGTAGTTTGCGCCGCCGGGAATGGGAGCGTTCGTCCCGTGGCTAGCGTTAGTGCGTGTGGCCTCCGGTACCGCGCGCCACGTGACTCCGCCGTCGGTCGACTTCACGGTCCCACCAAAGTTGGTTGACCAGCCGGTTTTCGGGTCGTGCCAAGAGCGCACGGACATGTAGTCGATGTAGTGCACGCCGTCGACCACGATGCCCGCTGTGGGGATGGTGGTGCGCTCGCCGTTGGTATCTTGATCTCCCACCTTTTGGGAGGGGATGAACTCCTTTGCGCGGCCATTGGCGGACCATCCGGAGTTAGTCAGCGCCTCCTCCAGACGTAGGCCATCACCGTAGTCGTGGTCGCTCGTGCGCAAGAGGAGGTTGGAACGCCACCCATCACCGTCGCTCGAACAATCCATGGAATCGCCGAAGACGTAGTAGGAGCGGCCCGCGTTGTCAGAGTAGGCAATGCCGAGGTCGGTTCCGGAAATGTCGAATTTTTGGTCGGTGCGGTTCGGGGAACCGGAACCGGTGATGAGCTGCATGATTTGTGTCGGTCCGCCGGTGATTTGGCGCTGGTTATAGTTGCTGCGCTGTGGTGCTGCGGAGTCACCTGAACTGCTCGAACGGGAGGAGCTCCCCAGCAGCGCGTCGAGCCCTCCTAGCGAAGAGCCGCCTCCCGGCCCGGAGGCCTCGGGCTTCGACGTGAAGCTACCGGACTTCGAATAGGCCGTACACGGAGAAGCTTGGGCGGTGGGCGTGTGGGACACGATAGCGACGGGCACGAGACCGGCGATGGTCATTGCGCTGGCGAGGGAACGAAACTTCATGCCAGCCGATTCTAAAGGAGAGCGGCAACTTTTAAAGCATATGGTGGCTAAAATTTACCTTGTGCTCGCGCACCGTTCATCTTGAGTGCTTAATCTGCCCCTCCATGGGAACCTGGGACGTTGGGCCTTTTGATAATCACGCCGCGTGCGAAGTGCTCGCGGAAATTCGTGATGGCTCCTTCGACCTCGACACGTTTAAGAAGAGCTGCGTGGATTCTCCCATCGATGTTGACGACGCCGAGGTCGTCATCGCCTTAGGCGCACTGGCGACGTCCCCGGCGGACAAACTTCCCGCTGGAGTCAGTGTCGAATCCGTTAAAGCGCTGCGCACGCCGCAGACTCGGGCCTGGCTGCGCCAGAAAATTAACACAGCGATGGAGCCCAATAATTCCCCGATTTATGCTCTGTGGGAAACCACGGGTGAGTTAGATCTGTGGCTGCGCACGACGCGTGCTGTATTGCCCTAAACCGTTCTCTCTTGCCTCACACAGTGGCTGGGTTGTTGACCTGCCGGGACCTAGCAGGTTTAGGCTTCGGCGCGTTAGACTGGTCGGCATGGCTTTTGCTGCTGAACACCCTATCCTGCCGGTCTCGGAACACCGTCCTGTCGGTGAAATCGAACGGCGCTCGGCCGATTTTCGTGTTGAATCAGAGTACCAGCCCGCCGGCGACCAACCCGCCGCCATCGCGGAACTGGATGAGCGGCTGAGCCGCGGCGAGCGCGACGTCGTCCTCATGGGTGCCACGGGTACCGGTAAATCCGCTACTGCGGCGTGGCTCATCGAAAAGCAGCAGCGCCCGACACTCGTGATGGCGCCGAATAAGACGCTGGCGGCCCAGTTGGCAAATGAGCTGCGCCAGCTCCTCCCGCACAACGCCGTTGAGTACTTCGTTTCTTACTACGATTACTACCAGCCGGAAGCCTATATCGCGCAGACGGATACCTATATTGAGAAGGACTCCTCGATTAATGAGGACGTGGAACGCCTGCGCCACTCCGCCACCTCGGCGCTTCTTTCCCGCCGTGATGTTGTCGTTGTGTCCTCTGTGTCCTGCATCTATGGCTTGGGCACGCCGCAGTCCTACCTCGACCGCTCAGTCGTGCTGGAGGAAGGGGAGGAGATTGACCGCGATCGCTTCCTGCGCCTGCTCGTGGATATCCAGTACGAGCGCAATGACGTGGGTTTTACGCGCGGAACCTTCCGCGTCAAGGGCGATACCGTGGATATCATCCCCGCCTATGAGGAGCGTGCGGTGCGCATCGAATTCTTCGGCGATGACGTGGATGAGCTCTACTACATCCACCCGTTGACGGGCGATGTTCTCGAGCGAGTCGACGAGGTGCGAATCTTCCCCGCGACTCATTACGTGGCGGGTCCAGAGCGCATGGCGCGGGCCATCGAGGACATCAAGGAAGAACTTGCGGAACGCCTCGCCGAGCTGGAGAACCGCGGCAAGTTGCTCGAAGCACAGCGCCTGCGAATGCGCACCGAATACGACCTCGAGATGATCGAGCAGGTGGGCTTTTGCTCCGGCATTGAGAACTATTCGCGCCACGTCGACGGGCGCCCTGCCGGTTCGGCGCCGGCGACACTCTTGGATTATTTCCCGGAGGACTTCCTTACCATCATCGATGAGTCCCACGTGACCGTCCCGCAGATCGGTGGCATGTTTGAGGGTGATATGGCCCGTAAGCGCAACCTCGTGGAGTTTGGCTTCCGTTTGCCGTCTGCCGTAGACAACCGGCCACTCACCTTTGATGAGTTTGAGGAGCGCGTGGGGCAAACCGTCTACATGTCGGCCACGCCTGGTGATTTTGAAATGACGGCCTCCGGCGGCGAGTTCGTCGAACAGGTCATTCGCCCCACCGGCCTGGTGGATCCCAAGGTGACGGTCAAACCCACCAAGGGCCAGATCGATGACCTCATCGATGAGGTCCGCGCCCGCACCGCTAAGCAGGAGCGTGTATTGGTCACCACCTTGACCAAGCGCATGGCAGAAGACCTCACTGATTACCTTCTAGAGCATGGCATCAAGGTGCGCTACCTCCACTCGGATATCGATACGCTGCAGCGCGTGGAGCTACTGCGGCAGCTGCGCTTGGGTGAATTCGATGTGCTCGTTGGTATTAACCTGCTGCGCGAGGGCCTCGACCTTCCCGAAGTCTCACTCGTCGCTATTTTGGACGCAGACAAGGAAGGCTTCCTGCGTTCCACCACTTCGCTCATCCAGACAATCGGCCGCGCCGCCCGAAACGTGTCCGGTGAGGTCATCATGTATGCGGACAAGATTACGGACTCGATGCAGGAAGCCATCGAGGAGACCGAGCGCCGCCGTGAAAAGCAGATTGCCTATAACAAGGAACACGGTATCGACCCGCAGCCATTGCGCAAGAAGATCGCTGACATTTTGGATCAGGTTTACGACAACGCCGATGAGCAGGAGCAGGGGGCGGACCCCACGGCAATCGTCGAGAAGCCCGATGTGTCCTCCATGGCTGCCGACGAGGTGCAGGCGCTTATCGACGACCTGACGACCCAAATGCGCGAAGCCGCCCGAGAGCTTAAATTCGAGCTGGCGGGGCGCTTGCGCGATGAGATCGCGGACCTGAAGAAGGAACAACGTGGACTCAAAGAGGCCGGGATTTAACAGTCTGGGTCGGCGTACTGAAACCTCGTTAGTGCACTGGGCGGGTAACACCACACTCAGTGTGGGCAGCCGTGCCATACTGTTAGGGATTAACCACTAGTTATAAGGAGAATCATGCTGAGCTACAACGTCATCGCCGTGGGAACCGATGGATCACCGACATCCCTGCGTGCCGTCCGTTCTGCCGCATCTATGGCGCGTGCTTATGATGCGACGTTGATCATCGTGTCTGCTTTCTACAACCACTCCGGTTCGATGCTCGGCGCACCGAACGCAGAGGACGCCCGCGTGCCCGTTGTCAGCGAGGAAATGTCAGAGAATTTCCTCAACAATGCCGCGGAGATCGCGCACGGCGAGGGTGCGAAGCGCATCGAGATCATCGCTAAGTCTGGCGACCCTGTGAACTCACTCATCGAGGTGGGCAAGGACTATGATGTCGACTTGTTCGTGGTGGGTAACAAGGGAATCCATTCAGTTCGCGGCCGGGTATTCGGTTCCGTTGCGACGGAGCTAACCCGTAAGGCCCACGCGGATGTTGTGGTGGTCAACACCACTGAGTAAGCGCCGGACCCAGTCGGGTGCACAGCACACGCGCTGATCGACGCGAACACGCCAGCGTTGTTAGACTAGCGGGTGCGCAAAAGCTTTTAGAATTTTGTTTAGCGGTGGCCTCAAGGTTGGGGCCCAGCGAAGAAAGGTCATCATGAGCGATTACAACAAGATCGTGGTCGGTACCGACGGTTCCAAGTCCTCCCTGCTCGCAGTGGAGCGCGCCGCCAAGATCGCCGCAGCCTTCGATGCCACCCTCATCATCGGTTGCGCCTACTACGAGAACCAGGAGCAAGCCTCCAAGACACTGCGCCAGGATTCAGTGACGATTCTCGGTGATGAGAAGGCTCAGGCCAACCTCGCCTCCGGCAAGGAACACGCAGAGAAGTTCGGCGTGACGAAGGTGGAGACCGCTGTGCGTCCGGGCACCCCGGTTCAGGCTCTGATGTCCATCGTCAACGACAACAAGGCTGACCTGCTCATCGTTGGTAACCGCGGAATTAATTCCTTGACCGGCCGTCTGCTCGGTTCGGTTCCGGCGGATGTCGCGCGTCAGTCTGATTGTGACGTCATGATCGTCCACACCGTCAACTAAGCCTTCTCGGGCTACGGTACGCACACGCCCCAGAAACTTCTTCGTCGGAAGTCTCTGGGGCGTGTTTGCGCGTTGTGGTGCTTTTCTAAGAGCCGAACCGAAGCTTGCGATAGGCGCGGGCGAGGGCGTTACCGTCGGCGCCTTGAATAAGCGGGATATCGAAAGAAGACTCTTTGTTGACCTTGACTAAGGGAGCAAGCGAGCCATGGGAGAGCAGCTGCTCTTGTGGCGTGAGGTTGCGTATTGCTAGCGCTGCCACACGGTTGGGATGCTCCGCCGCGGCGTCGGCATAAGTCAGAGGATCGTGTTGCCCATCATCACCGATGAGAAGCCAGCGCAATTTGGGGAAAGCAATGAACAAGTTGCGCAGTTGGACACGCTTGTGTTCTTGGCCATTGCGGAAAAGACCGGTGGGCGTTGGGCCCCAGTCGGTGAGCAACAGTGGGCCACGTGGGAAGCCGTTCTCCGCCATGAAATTGACCAAGGTGTCATAGGTATTCCACGCACCGGTGGAGAGGTAGACGAAGGGAACCTCTGGGTGCTGTTGAGAGATCTCCCGGTAGAAACTGGCCATGCCTTCGACGGGGGTTCGCGTATTGGTGCGCTTTACCCAGGAATTCCACGCTGCAATCATGGCTCGCGGCAGCCAGGTCACCATGATGGTGTCATCGATATCGCTGACCACACCGAATGTCGTGTCTTTGTCCACTATGAGGACTTCTGCGCTCACCTCGTCTGCGCCTTTGGCGCGGATGGTGACGTCGTGCCAGCCAGGTTCTAGCCCGTGGTCATGGACGAGGACATCGATGTAGCCGTTGTCATTCGTGGTGCCCGGCACCGTCTTACCGCCAACTGTTACTTCGACCTCGTGGTGCGTGACCTGGATGGTGAAGAATTGGCGGTATCCGCGTTGGGTCCACGTATCGCGTTCCTCAGCCTTGGGATCGTGCATGAGCACGCGGCCGAGCACGTGGACAAAGTCCTCGTTGCCATAGCCGGCGTAGCCAGTAATGCTGGGTTGCCACCCTTTGCGCGCCGAGTGCTTGAGTGAGAATGCATTCGCGGTGGATTCGACTTTGCGGGCGATATCGGAAAGTGCCATGCGCACCAGACTAACCGAAAACCTCCGCGTAACGGCCGGCGATGGTCAAGGACTGTGTCGCGCGCGTGAGGGCCACATAGAGGTTGTGCAGACCTTGCGGTGATTCTGCCACGATGTCATCCGGGTTGACTACGGTGACGTGGTCAAACTCTAGCCCCTTGGTGTGCTCAACGTTGGCCGCAGTGATCACAGCCCGCAGGCGCCCTTCATCATCCTGGAAGGTAGCTGGCTCAAGGTCGTCCGTATCATCGCGCCAGATGACGTCCACGCCGTCGCGAACAGCGATACCCGGCGTCGCTTCGGGGTTGATGGATTCCAAGAGTTGATTGGCCAATTCGGTAATTGGGCGCGGGGTGCGGTAGTTGACGCTTAACCCGTGAAGCCGAAAGCGCTCGCCGACGAACGGCTCGAGCGTGTCCGCCCAATCATCGACGCCGGCAGGGGCACCGGTCTGGGACGTGTCGCCCACGAGAGTCATCCACCGCGAGGGGCTACGGCGAAAAATCATGCGCCATTCCATCGGGGTGAGTTCTTGGGCCTCGTCGACGATGACGTGCCCGTAGGCCCACGTGTAGTCTTCACGGGCGCGCTGGGCGGTGGTGCGGGAGTCCCGAACCTCGTGGCGTCGAGCGAGGTGCTCGGCGTCGATGACGTCGTGGGCAGAGAGAATCTCCGCTTCGAACATGTCGTCATCGTTGTCGGTGGAATCGGAAGAGCTCAGGATATCGAGTGCGTCTTCTGCCTCTGCGACTTGCTCACGCCATTCTTTTTCTTCGGCGACACGTTCTGCTTCGGGGTCGGGCATGCCGATGAGAACCGCAAGTTCGTCGAGAAGCGCGGCGTCGGAAGGCGCCCAAGCTCGGCCGTCCTCACGGTAGAGCGCACTGCGGGTTTCATTATCATAGTCGCCGGCCGCCGAATCGATGCGTTCGGTGCTGCTGAGGAGATCGGCGAGGACATCGGTGGGTGTCAGGTGGGGCCAGAACTCGTCGATGAGCTCTAGCACCTGGGGTTCTTCCGCGAGGTCGTCGTGGAGCTGATCCACATCCGCGCGGGAGAGCAGGTTGTTGCCGCCGAGAGGGTCAGCGCCAATGCGTTCAGCCATCTGCTGGGCCAGTGACTCGGTGAGGTGTTCCGCAAACGCTGCCTGGGCATCGTTGTGTGGTTTGCGCGAGCGCCGTGCACGCGTCCGTGCTGCCTTGACCATCTGTGGGTCCACGGTGAGCTCGAGCCGATCGATCTCGAGCGTGCGCGATTGTTCCGGCAGGCGTTGATAGTCTTTCACCGCGTTGCCGAGGATCTCCACCATGGCCGCGGAGCCTTTGATTTCGCGCGCGAGCAGGGACTCAGGGTGAGTAGCCTCAATGCCGGGGAAGAGAGAAGAGATGGTAGAAAGCACAACGCCGGTTTCACCAAGCTCCGGAAGCACCCGGGAAATATACTCCAGGAAGGTGGAGTTGGGACCCACGATGAGCACACCCGTGGCGGCCAGTTGTTCGCGGTAGGTGTAGAGCAAATAGGCCACACGGTGCAGTGCCACCGCCGTCTTGCCGGTTCCTGGCCCGCCTTCGACCACCATGACGCCGCGCGTGCTGTCACGGATGATTTCGTCCTGCTCCCTCTGAATGGTTTCCACAATGGAAGGCATGTGCCCAGTGCGGGCCTGTTGCATGACGTGGTGGAGGGCGGACTCACTGGCAACGTCGCTGCTGTCGGTGTGTGACTCGCCTTCGAGGACTTCGTCGCTGATTCCGGTTACCGTGCGCCCAGTAGTCCTGATGTGCCGGCGGACGTGGACTCCCTCGGGGTGCGCGGTGGTGGCAAGGTAGAAAGGTCGCGCCATCGGGGCGCGCCAATCCAGAAGGAGCGTGCGGTAATCCTCCTCGCGGGCATCGAGCCCCATGCGGCCGATATAGCGGCGGTCTAGTCCCTCCGGGGTGGGGTTATCACCGGGCGCATCAATGTCGATGCGCCCAAAAACCAGTCCGAGTTGGGCGATGTTTAGACGGTCCAGCTTGGCCTGCAACCCGTGGTACTCGGTTTCGCGGCGCACCAGAGCATCGGCATCCGGGGTATGCGGATCGACAGCAGCCTGTACCTCATTGAGGCGCTCATTTGCGGCGTGGACCTCGTTATCGAGACGCGCAAAAAGGCCATCGACGTAGGCTTGCTCACTGGCAATCTCGGTGTGCGGATCGTTTGCTTGAGCACTAGGGTTTGCGGTGCGAGGCACGGATGAAGATTCAGACACAAGGCTCCTTGGGCGCGTTTGAAGGCTTCTCCTGGGTGGAAAAGAACAACGGCCCAGCATACTAGCTGAGCCGTTGTTGTCTCCACCGCTTCCATGTATCACGGTGCGTTGCGGGGCTATCCGCAACTTTAGGCGACGTGCTTAGAGGCGGTCACCGAACTTCTTGAATGCCTTATCGAGCTTCTTGGATGCTTCCTTCTGCAGCTTTTCCGCGCGCTTGCGAGCCTTCTTCTGGGCGCGCTTGCTATCAAGCGAATCGGCCTTGGCCAGGGCCGCGTCAGCGCGGTCCTGCGCCTTGCCGGCCGCCTTGACGAGGCCCTTGCGAGCGGTAGCGGAGTTATCACGGGCTGCGTCGAGCCAGTCATCCTTGTTGTCCTCAATGAACTCGCGCGCGGTCTCGGCGGTGTCTTCCATGAAGGTGCGTGCGGACTCGAGGAAATCGCGTCCGGTGGACTCCCAGTCATCGCGGTTGTCCTCGACGTAGTCCTTGGCGGTCTCGAGCCAGTCATTGGCCTTGGCCGTGACATCAGAAGAAATCTCATTGGCGCGGGTGGAGAAGTCCTCCGCAAACTTCTGCTGCTCGGACTTGCCCGGCAGCGCCTGCTGGATCTTCTTGTTCGCGCGCTCGGAAGCCTTGGCAGCGCGCCAACGCACAGATGGCTTACCTTCGGTGTCCTGGGTGACGATGGCCAGGGCGCCGAGCAGAGCGGTGTTGGTAATGAAGCCGTTGCGCTGTGCTTCCTTTTCTTCCTTGGAATCTGCGGTCCAGAAAGCATTTCCAACCAAGTTGGGGACGTGAGTCAGCGCCAGCACAGCAGCGGAGGTGCGCGGTGCCTTGCCCAGCGCCAAGCTGGTGCCCGCGGCGGTCTTTGCGCCGCCGAGCGCGCGGGTAACCAGCTCGGGGTCGTTAGGGATGTAGCCTGCGTACTCGCGCGGCAGCACCTTGCGCAGGCGCTTGAGCACGGACTCGGTGTCCGCGACGTGCTCCGAGGTGTTGCGGAGCGTATCCACACCATCCCAGATGAACACGGAGGCCAGCATAGGACGGGCAAACTTACGAATCATGACGTGCTCCATTCGATAGATCTGTAAAGACGTTCGTCACACCATAGTACGCGGGTTAAACAACTGCTGCTGTGAGGGCAGCAGTTAACACGTCGTTACCAACGGCGCTCCCACCACTCGTCCAGATGCGGGCGCTCTGTGCCAAGCGTTGTGGGCGCTCCGTGTCCAGGGCGGACGATCGCTTCGTCGGGGTAAACATCAAAGAGCCGCTGCGTGACATCCTTGTACAGGCGCACGAAGTCACCTTCCGAGGTGGTTTTCCCCACGCCGCCGGGGAAGAGGGAATCGCCGACGAAGAGGTTGGTGACACCGTCAATCTCCGCTGCAACCGCTGCACCGCCTGGAGTGTGTCCGCGCAAAATGATGACGGGTAGGTCGAAGCCGGCAAAAGGCAGGGTATCGCCATGCTCGAGCTCCACGTCGACGGGCGCGGGCAGGGCAGGGGAGTCGAGGAAAGAGGCATAGTGCACGGCGCCGGTTGTGTCCAAGACTTCTTTCAATGCACGCACGTGGTCCCAGTGGCGGTGGGTGGTAAGCACGGAGGTGATCTTTACTCCGTTATCTGCGGCTAGAGAAAGAAGCGCGGGGGCGTCAGCGGAGGCGTCGATAAGCAGCGCTTCTTCGCCCGCACACAGTAGGTAGCAATTGTTGTTCATGTCGGACACGGAAATTTTATGAAGCTCAAGCGCGTTGTTCATAAGTCCAACCATACGGGTACATTCTGATTGAGAACTCTCTGAACACACATACATTTGTGTAGGAAGGCAGCAACTAGTGGCTGATCGTTTGGTCGTACGAGGTGCGCGTGAGCACAACCTCAAGGGCGTGGATATCGATATTCCGCGCGACAAATTGGTGGTGTTTACCGGCCTATCTGGCTCGGGCAAGTCCTCGCTTGCTTTCGACACCATCTTTGCCGAGGGCCAGCGGCGCTACGTTGAGTCCTTGAGCTCCTATGCGCGCATGTTCCTTGGCCAGATGGATAAGCCGGACGTTGAGTTCATTGATGGGCTTTCTCCGGCGGTGTCCATTGACCAAAAGTCCACCAACCACAACCCGCGCTCAACAGTGGGAACCATCACCGAGATCTATGATTACCTGCGTCTGCTCTTCTCCCGCGCGGGCACGGCGCACTGCCCTCAGTGCGATGCCGTCATTGAGCGTCAAACCCCACAGCAAATCGTGGATGAGGTTTTAAGCCACGAGGAGAAGCTTAAGTTTCAGGTCCTCGCACCGGTTGTGCGCCGCCGTAAAGGCGAGTTCGTTGACCTCTTCGCGGACCTCGCGGCGCAGGGATATTCCCGCGTCCGGGTGGATGGTGAGCTCTACCAACTCAGTGATCCGCCCAAGCTGAAGAAGCAGATTAAGCATGACATCGACGTCGTCGTGGATCGCTTGCAGGTCAAGGCTTCCCAAAAGCAGAGGCTGACGGATTCCGTGGAGACTGCTCTGCGCTTGGCTGATGGCCTGGTAACCCTGGATTTCGTCGACAGGGAGGAGCTCACTCACACCTACTCGGAGAAGGCTGCCTGCCCCAACGGCCATACGCTGACCATTGAGGAATATGAGCCGCGCGCCTTTTCCTTCAACGCACCTTTCGGTTCCTGCCCGGTGTGTGACGGTTTGGGCACCCGCCTTGAGGTTGACGTTGATCTGTTGATCCCAGACCCGGATGCTCCGGCTGTGGAGGCCATCCAACCGTGGACGTCGAGTCCCAATGCGAGGTACTTCGTCAAGCTCGTCGAAGGCCTAGCGAAGGCCCTCGACTTCGATCCCCGCACACCGGTTTCTGAGTTGACTGAGGAGCAGCGTCACGCCTTGATTTATGGCACTGACGTGGAAGTCAGCGTGCGCTACAAGAACCGCTATGGCCGCCAACGCAATTGGTCCGCGCCTTTTGAAGGTGCCATCGGATTCCTGGAGCGCAAGCTTGATCAGGCTGATTCCGAATCGCAGAAGGACCGCCTGCTTCAGTACACCCGTCGCGTTCCTTGTAATGCCTGCAACGGCACGCGCCTCAAGCCCGAAATCCTGGCGGTGCGCTTGGCCTCGACCGCTCACGGTGAGCAGTCCATCGCGGGCCTGACGGCGCTGTCCATCGAGGAGGCAGCAGAGTTCCTCGACTCGCTCGTTCTGGGCCACCGCGAGGAGATCATCGCTGGTGCTGTACTAAAGGAAATCCAGGCGCGCTTGCGCTTTCTTCTCGACGTCGGTCTGAACTACCTCACCCTCGACCGCGGCGCCTCCACGCTGTCCGGTGGTGAAGCGCAGCGCATCCGCCTCGCCACACAGATCGGTTCCGGCCTAGCGGGAGTTCTCTACGTGCTCGATGAGCCCTCCATCGGCCTACACCAACGCGATAACCAGCGCCTCATCGCCACGTTGAAGCGCTTGCGCGATATCGGAAACACCTTGATCGTGGTGGAGCACGATGAAGACACCATTCGGGAGGCGGACTGGCTTGTCGACGTCGGACCGCGCGCCGGCGAGTACGGCGGAACGGTGGTCTATCAGGGTGAACCCGCCGGTATCGAAGCCGTGGAGGAATCGCTCACTGGGCAATACCTCTCGGGCAAGAAGAAGCTCGCTGTCCCCGATACGCGCCGTGCGATCGATCCTGAGCGCATGCTCAAGGTGGTCGGCGCCCGCGAGAATAACCTCAAGGGCATTGACGTGGAGATCCCGCTGGGTGTCCTCGTCTGCGTCACAGGTGTGTCCGGCTCCGGCAAGTCCACCGTGGTCAACCAGATTTTGGCCAAAACCTTGGCCAACAAGCTCAATCGCGCCCGCCAAGTGCCGGGGCGAGCCAAGCGCGTCGAGGGCGTGGAGCACCTAGACAAACTCGTGCAGGTGGACCAGAGCCCTATCGGGCGCACCCCGCGCTCAAACCCAGCGACGTACACAGGGGTCTTCGACAAGATCCGCAACCTCTTCGCGGAAACCCAGGAGGCCAAGGTTCGCGGCTACAAGCCGGGCCGCTTCTCCTTCAACGTCAAGGGCGGACGCTGCGAAGCGTGCCAAGGTGACGGCACCATCAAGATTGAGATGAACTTCCTGCCCGATGTCTACGTGCCCTGTGAAGTATGCGAGGGTGCACGCTACAACCGCGAGACCCTGGAGGTTCTTTTCAAGGGCAAGAACATTGCTGAGGTCCTCAACATGCCGATTTCAGAGGCTGCAGAGTTCTTTGAGCCCATCACCTCCATTCACCGCTACCTCAATACCTTGGTGGAGGTGGGCCTTGGATACGTCCGCCTGGGCCAAGCCGCTACAACACTTTCCGGCGGTGAAGCACAGCGCGTGAAGCTGGCATCTGAGCTACAAAAGCGCACGAATGGGCGCACGGTCTACATCTTGGATGAGCCGACGACGGGCCTGCACTTTGAGGACATCCGCAAGCTCATGCTCGTCATTCAGGGTCTGGTGGATAAGGGCAACTCCGTTATCATCATCGAACACAACCTGGACGTCATTAAGGCCGCGGATTGGATCGTTGACATGGGCCCCGAGGGCGGCTCCGGCGGCGGTACCGTCGTGGCTCAGGGCACACCAGAAGATGTGGCACAGGTGGAAGGCTCCTATACGGGAGGGTTCCTCAAGGAGATGGTGTGATGGTAGGGCAGAAGCTCACGCACGCGGCTGCGCTGACTCTCGGTCTTGCCGTGGCTACAACTGCGGCGGGCTGTTCTGCCCCGGATAGGGACGCAGTGCAGGAAGCTCCAGAAACATCTAGTGAGGGGGTTAAGAACAGCTACGGCCTCGATGCGGAGCTGCGCGCCGTCGTCGCAGACGTCGAAAGTGAGTATGACGTTCAAGCTGGAGTGTCAGTGGCGGATCAACAGGCAACATTCAACGCTGGACTAAGGGGTGAAGAGCCTGCATGGTCAACCGTAAAGGTGCCGATCGCCATCGCGGCTTTGCGCGACGAGGCTAGCCCTGAGCTTGTGGACCTCGCCATTAAGGAATCGGACAACGATGCCGCCTACGCACTGTGGTCCCACGTTCGTTGGACCGAGGGGGACGCGGGAAGCGCAGTCAAGGCTCTCTTGAAGGAATATGACTCATCCGGCGAATTTGAGGAACCATTTGGATATTCCACGTGGTTGCTCGAAGAGCAGGCCAAGTTTGGCGCACACTTGCCGTGTATCCCCGAAGCCGCGCAGGTTTATGACGCGATGGATGACATCGTGGAATGGCAAGACAATGGACTCGACCGCCTCCCGCATACCCGGGCCAAAGGCGGCTGGGGGCTTTCCGAGGAGGACAACGGGTATACCCATCGCCAGATTGGGGTGCGGGAAACCGAGGGGGCCGGTAAGGATGCCGATGGCGCGGTGGGATTGGCCATTGAGGTCACCATGCCCGGCGACTACGCCGAGGAGGCTATACCCGCTCTTAACTTGCTTGCTGCAGGCGTAGACCGTGTTGTCACCGAGGCGCTGGGGGAGGGCGCGCTAAAGCCCTTGGTTGGTTGTGCGCGGCCTGGCGCAGCGCCGAGGGCTGAGGAGGCGTCGGCAAGCGCAGCGTCGAAGAGACAAGGTGCGTCGGCCGAACCAACAACTAACTCACCTGCTCGCCGATTTGGTGATTGATGCATGTGGTGTTAGAGTAGTGCGCACTACCGCCCGTAGCGCCTCCTCCAGGAGGTACTTGGGCCGCAAGCGGAGTTTCTCCCACCTGAGGCCGCGTAGGAATCACCATTCCAACGCAGGATAAAGGTTAAGAGTAGGCGCCACGCGGTGGTGCGTGCTTGAAAAAGAAACTCCCGGATGCCACTGGCGCCGGGATTTATTCGTTTGTGGCCTCGGTAGGCACACTACTAGCCCCACAATCGAGGAGAACCACAATCAGCGCTGAAGCTCGCATTAATGAGCGCATCCGAGTACCCGAGGTCCGTCTTGTTGGCCCCGGTGGTGAACAGGTGGGCATCGTCCGTACTGACGATGCTCGCAAGCTCGCGTACGAAGCGGATCTTGACTTGGTCGAGGTTGCACCGAACGCGAAGCCGCCCGTAGCCAAGATCATGGATTACGGCAAGTTTAAGTACGAGCAGGCCCAGAAGGCCCGCGAGTCCCGTAAGAATCAGCAGCAAACTGTGGTGAAGGAACAGAAGTTCCGTCCGAAGATTGATGATCACGATTACGAGACGAAAAAGGGCAACGTGGTGCGCTTCCTGGAGAAGGGTTCCAAGGTAAAGGTGACCATCATGTTCCGTGGCCGCGAGCAGTCGCGTCCGGAGCTGGGTTTCCGCCTGTTGGAGCGTTTGGCTGACGACGTCGCAGAGGTCGGCGTTGTGGAGTCGCGTCCCAAGCAGGATGGTCGCAACATGACCATGGTTCTTGGACCCGTCCGCAAAGGCAAGAAGTAGACCACGCTCCACTTAGGATTTAAGGATTTAATTCTCATGAAGCAGAAGACTCACAAGGGCACCGCCAAGCGCATCAAGGTGACTGGCTCCGGCAAGCTGCGCCGCGAGCAGGCTAACCGCCGCCACCTCCTGGAGGGCAAGCCGTCCAAGCGCACCCGTCGTCTGAAGGGCACCGAGGACGTCGCCAAGGCAGACACCAAGCGCGTCAAGCGCCTTCTCGGCCGCGCATAGTCAGCGCCGAAACTCCCATCCCCACACACTCACAATCAAGATAAGGAAGTATTACTGTGGCACGAGTAAAGCGCTCAGTTAACGCCAAGAAGAAGCGTCGCGCAATCCTGAAGTCCGCTAAGGGCTACCGCGGCCAGCGCTCCCGCCTTTACCGCAAGGCCAAGGAGCAGTGGCTGCACTCCATGACTTACGCTTACCGCGATCGTCGCGCCCGTAAGTCCGAGTTCCGCAAGCTGTGGATCCAGCGCATCAACGCTGCTGCTCGTATGAACGACATCACCTACAACCGCCTCATCCACGGCCTGCGCCTGGCTGAGATCGAGGTTGACCGCAAGATCCTCGCCGAGCTTGCAGTTAATGACTTCGAGGCTTTCTCCGCACTGTGCGAGGCTGCTAAGGCTGCACTTCCGGAGGACGTCAACGCTCCGAAGGCTGCCTAAGCACCGCGCGTAGACGCCAGATGCACCCACCGCCCCTGATGAAGGGACGGTGGGTTTTGTCGTTGCGGGAGTAATGCCCGCAAGAACCCTTAAGCCCTGCTTCTCCCGAGGGATTGTGTTACATTGCACAGTACTGTCATGAGAGCCGCCTGCCCTTAGTCCTTGGGGCTGGCCAGAGATACATGGTGTGAAGGAGAGAAGAGAAATGACCAACCCGAACAACGCTTATCAGCCCAATGGCGACGCTTTTGACGGCGCTTCTAATGGAGGACAGCCGCAACAGGCAAACCCCTTCGGATCTTCGAGCGACCAGTACGGTTATAGCGCGGCCCCCTATGGTGGTTCGCAGCAGTCCCACAACGTTCCGGCACAGCAGGGCGCTTACCAGTCACACTATGGCCAGCAGCCACAAGCCGCAGGAGAGCAAAAGTCATGGGTAGTAGCACTGCTCTTGTGCTTCTTCTTGGGAGAATTGGGAGTTCATAACTTCTACCTCGGCCGCACGAAGCGCGGTATGTGGCAGCTGGCCCTTGCGATCATCGGCATTATTACCTCCTTCATCATCATTGGTATTTTCCTCGTCGCTGGATTGGTGATCTGGAAGTGGGTCGAGCTGGTGTTCATCGCCGGTGGTTTCTCTAATTACGATAAGGACGCAAACGGCGTACCGCTGAAGAAGTAACCGCGCGCAGAGAGCAGTAACTGCGCGCAGAGAATCGCGGAGAACTCTTATCCCGCTTGCCCGCCCGAACGTGGTGGGCAAGCGGGACTTTTCAATGTGAAGCTCGGTCGGTACCGTCACATACATGGATCTGGATTTCTCCTCTGCTTTTACCGAACGCACGCCGCGCGTAGTCAATGCGGCCAAGCTGCACCGCGCGGCCAACCGTCGTAAGGCGGAGCGCTTCATCATCGAGGGCGAAAACGCTGTGGACGCGGCGGTGTCCACGGGAGCGGCGACCGACGTCTTCGTGACGGAAAGAGCCGCCGAGCGCTTCGCCCACATCGTGCAAGCCTGCGGATATATGGACGTCTATGTCCACCCCATCACGGATAAGGCGGCCAAGCACCTGTCTGATACCGCGACGAGCACCGGGCTCTTCGCCGTGTGCCGCCCCGTCCTGTGGAGCGCCGGCAAGATTCTGGCGGGCAAACCACAGCTGGTCTCAGTCCCAGTGCTGACGTCTGAGCCTGGCAACGCAGGTACCCTGATTAGGACTTCGGACGCCATGGGGGCGGACGGTGTCATCTTCGCCGGTGAGGCGGTCGACCCTTTGGGCTGCAAGGTCGCGCGCGCGTCGGCGGGGTCGCTGTTTCATGTGCCCGTTGCTCGCGATCCCAACATCAAGGACGTCCTGGGCAAGCTGCGCTCTTCCGGGATGCAGGTGCTAGCCACGGCTGCTGATGGTGAAGTAGATCTAGCTGAGGCAGATCTGAGCCAACCCACCGCCTGGTTATTCGGTAACGAAGCACATGGACTGGGCGAGCTCTTGGATGAAGCTGACATGCGTGTGCGCATTCCGATTCTTGGGCGTGCAGAGTCACTCAACCTGGCTACGGCCGCCAGCATTTGTCTTTATGAATCAGCCAAGCAACAGAACAGCTAGCTCTGCTCTGTGACTAGGGCTGGTGGCCACAGTAGTCGTTAAGCACGGTAAGATAGCTCGCGTTAGTTTTTGTGCGAGAAGAAGGTAATCAAGGCACGTGTCCGATACACCTCAGATCGAATTGACCGAAGAGGCCCTGGGGGCCGCCGCGGAGAAGGCCATTGCCGCCTTCGAGGCTGCATCCGACCTCGACGAGCTCACCTCCGCCCGCCGCGAACACCTTGGTGACGGTGGCTATATTCCGCAGGCCCGCCAGTCGCTGGGCCAGTTGCCCAAGGATCAGCGCAAGGACGCCGGTCGTGCCGTAAACATGGCCCGCGGCAAGGTGGAAAAGCGCTTTGCACAGATTCGTGAAGTGCTGGAGCAGGAGGCTCGCGCCGCTCAGCTGAAGGCGGAGAAAGTCGACGTTACCGTCCCCACCACGCGGGCGCAGACTGGTGCTTTGCACCCTATTACCGCGTTGTCGGAGCGCATCGCCGACATCTTCGTGGGCATGGGCTGGGAGATTGCCGACGGCCCGGAGGTTGAGGCCGAGTACTTTAACTTTGATGCGCTGAACTTCAAGCCCGATCACCCTGCGCGTACGTTGCAGGACACTTTCCATGTGGGCAAGGAAGGCTCCAAGCAGGTCTTGCGTACGCATACCTCGCCGGTGCAGGTACGCACGATGCTTGAGCGAGACGTACCGCTGTACATCGCTTGCCCGGGTCGCGTTTTCCGCACCGACGAACTCGATGCCACCCATACTCCGGTCTTCCACCAGGTGGAGGGCCTAGCAGTGGACAAGGGGCTGACCATGGCCCACCTTCGCGGCACCCTGGAGCACCTAGCCAAGGTTCTTTTTGGCCCCGAGACCACCACCCGCATGCGCGTGAACTACTTCCCGTTCACCGAGCCCTCGGCCGAGGTCGATGTGTGGTTCCCGAATAAGAAGGGCGGCGCCGGCTGGATCGAGTGGGGCGGCTGCGGCATGGTCAACCCCAACGTTCTGCGTGCCGTGGGCATCGACCCCGAGGAGTACACAGGTTTCGCCTTCGGCATGGGCCTTGAGCGCACCTTGCAGTTCCGCAATGGTCTGACCGATATGCGTGACATGGTTGAAGGCGATGTTCGCTTCACCCTGCCCTTCGGCGTGCAGGCATAGGAACCCAGAGAAAGGATAGAGAGAAAACAATGCTTATTTCCCAAGACTGGGTTACCCGCATCCTGGGCACCGCGAATTCCGGCTGGAGCGTACCTTCCGAAGAGTTGGACTCCGGCTTTGTTCGCGTTGGTTTTGAAACCGAGGGATTTGAGGCCCTCCCAGAGACGACCGGCCCGCTGGTCATTGGCCAGGTCGTCGAGATTGAAGAGCTCACGCAGTTCAAGAAGCCAATCCGTTATTGCCAGGTCAACGTTGGCCACGCAAATGGCACCGGCGAGCTGCAGGGCATCATCTGTGGTGCCCGCAATTTCCGTCTCAATGACTATGTCGTGGTCTCCCTCCCAGGTGCTGAGCTGCCCGGCGGCTTCAAGATTGCTGCCCGCGAGACCTATGACCACATCTCCAACGGCATGATGTGCTCCGCCGCTGAGCTCGGCTTCGGCGACAAGGCCAACGGCATTATCGTTCTAGGGGACGAGGTGGCGGACAAGGTTGGCGAGGACGCCCGCCCCATCATCGGTCTGGCTGATACCGCCTTCGACGTCAACATCACCCCGGATCGCGGCTACGCCCTCTCCGCGCGTGGTTTGACCCGCGAGGTGGCTTCGGCGTTTGACCTCACCTTCCCGGACGTGGCTCAGGACCCGAGCGCGGCCGGTGTGGATATCTCGGCTGTTCCTCAGGCACAGGGCGCGTTTATCGACGTTGACCTGCGCGAGGAAACCAAAGCCCAGCGCTTCGGTCTGCGCAAGGTCACCGGTATCGACCCCGCTGCCCGAACTCCATTTTGGATGGAGCGCGAGCTCATGTTGTCCGGCCAGCGCAGCGTCAACGTGGCCACCGACGTCACGAACTACGTCATGCTGTTGCTGGGTGCCCCGATGCACGCCTTCGATGCCAATGTGATCAGCGGCAACCTCGTGGTGCGCAATGCCGCAGAAGGGGAGAAGTTCGAGACCCTAGATCACGTCAAGCGTGAGCTGTCGGCTGGTGACGTGGTCATCTGCGATGACAACGGCATTCAGTCCCTCGCCGGTGTCATGGGCGGTACGACCTCAGAGATTTCCGATGAGACCACGGATGTCTACTTCGAGTCCGCCATCTGGGATCCGATCACCGTGGCCCGGACCTCTCGCCGCCACAAGCTCTCCTCTGAGGCGTCCCGCCGCTTCGAGCGCGGCGTCGACCCGGACATTGTTGAGGTCGCCCTCGACGTCGCCTGCGCGCTGCTGCAGCAGATTGCTGGCGGCACCATCGAGGCTGGCAGGACGCTCGTGGGAGACGTCGCCAAGCGCGAGCCCATCACCCTGCGTACCGCCAAGCCCAGCGAATACGCCGGCGTGGAGTACTCCCGCGACACCATTATCCAGCGCCTGCACGAGGTGGGCTGCGACGTCACCGACAACGGTGATGAGCTGCAGGTTACCCCGGCGACGTGGCGCACGGATATCTCCATGGACGTCGACCTCATTGAGGAAGTCCTGCGCCTGGAAGGGCTAGAGGACATTCCCACTATGCTGCCGACCCCGGCAGGCGGTCGCGGTCTGACGCCGGCCCAGAAGCGCCGCCGCGCTATTGGCCACGCTTTGGCCTATGCCGGTTATGCCGAGGTCTTGCCGGCGCCGTTTATCCCGAACGACACCTTTGATACATGGGGCTTGGACAAGGAGGATCCGCGACGTAAGACTGTGGCCGTGCAGAATCCTCTCGAGTCCGACAAGGCCATTCTTTCTACGACGTTGCTCCCGAACCTTCTTGAGGCCATCGCCCGCAACGTGGCCCGTGGCCGAAGCGACCTTGCCCTTTTCGGTCTCCAGCAGGTGGCTTTCAAGCGCGCTGATGCGTCGCCGATGCCTTCGGTGGAGTCCCGCCCGGAGGAGTCCGTCGTGGCTGAGCTTTTGGAGTCCCTGCCTCTGCAGCCGCTGCACGTGGCTACGGTTGCTACCGGCAACATTGAGCACGAAGGTCCGTGGGGGACCGGCCGCGCGTATAGCTACGCAGATGCGATCGAGTCTGCGCGCCAGGTGGCTCGTTCCGCTGGTGTTGACGTTGCAGTTAAGGCAGCCGAACAGCTTCCGTGGCACCCGGGTCGCTGTGCCGCAATTGTCCTCGCCGATGATGAAGAGCAGGTCGTGGGCTATGCGGGTGAGCTGCACCCGCAGGTTCTTGAAGCTTTGGAGCTTCCTGCACGCACGTGTGCAATGGAGCTCGATGTCTCAGCACTGCCGTTGGAGGAGAAGTTCCCGGCACCTGTGTTGTCTTCCTTCCCGGCCCTGCACCAAGACATCGCTTTGGTCGTCGATGATGCCACCCCGGCTGAAGAGGTTCGTAAGGTCGTTGAGGAGGGCGCCGGTGAGCTGCTGGAGTCCGTGGAGCTTTTCGACGTCTTCCGCGGCGAGCAGCTTGGTGAGGGCAAGAAATCCCTTGCCTTCCAGCTTCTTTTCCGCGCTGATGACCGCACACTGACTGATGACGAGGCGAACCAGCATCGTCTGGCCGCTGCGGAGCTGGCTCAGCAGCGTCTCGGCGCACAGATGCGGGCTTAGCCTATCGACATCTCTTAATCCATCAACCCGGTTCACCCCGCAGGTGGGCCGGGTTTCCCTTTGCGCAAGCGTGCGAAGGCGTGGGGAAAGATCCCCCAGCGCTGGTAGGTGTGTGGTTTAGCTCATAGCCTCAGAGGGGCAGCGTTTCCAACCCCGAAAGGATTGTCTACACCATGCGTCTGTTGTCCCGCCTTACCGCCACCGCCGCCGTTGTCGGTGCACTCACGATTGCCCCACATGCCTCCGCCGACCTATCACAAGGCTTCTCCAATGCCGACGGCACCGTCAACTGTGAAAGCGCGAATATCGAAGGAACCTACGTAGCATGTCTGTCCGAAGGCGCACGAGCTACCAGCCCGCAGTGCAACCCGCCAGGCCAACTGGCACCGCGTTTTATTTACCATGCAGGCCGCTCTAAGGCTGACTGCTTTAACCAAGGGCTTACGACCACGAACTTCAAGCGCCTCCAGCCAGGCCAAGTTCACCAATTCAATGAAGTCACCGCTATCGCCGATGCGCAGGGCGGCATCCACTTCGTCGGCCCACAGGGCTACCTAGGCTACGCAGGAAAAAAGGCCGTATCTGGTTCGGAAGGACTGGGGGACGTCTCTTCCCGCGTCATGTAGTCCAAATACAGCCCTCGTTTCATAAAAGGGCCCGGAGTTAGCCGGCCCCGCGTCACTCCTATTTCCTCATCCACAGCTCGGAATTTCGCACTATACCGCGAGAATCCGAGCTTCGTCGTTCATGGAATGAAGAAATATCGCGGCTGTTTTTGAATAACATACGGCCGACTGCATTATTTGCTAGGGTGGCTGCATGAGTATTTCAGTAGCAATCGCCGGAGCCACAGGTTATGCAGGGAGCGAGATTCTACGCCTCTTGCTGTCGCACCCAGCGTACCTTTCAGGTGATCTGCGCATTGGCGCGCTCACGGGGCACTCCAATGCTGGCCAGCGAGTCTCCGAACTCATGTCGCATCTGCCGCAGTTGGCAGACCGTGTCATCGAGGACACCACCCCAGAAGTCCTCGCCGGCCATGACATCGTATTCCTCGGTTTGCCGCACGGGCATTCGGCGGAGATAGGCCGTCAGCTGGGGGAGTCCGTCACCGTCATCGATTGTGCCGCCGATTTCCGCCTCCGCAACAAAGAAGATTGGGATGCATTCTATGGCGGTGAGTATGCCGGCGCGTGGCCCTACGGGATCCCGGAAGTTCCCGGCAACCGCGACAAGCTCAAGGGCAGCAACCGCGTGGCTGTTCCAGGGTGTTTTCCCACCACGATTACCCTGGGGGCCCTTCCTGCCGTGGCGCAAGGGCTAATTGAGCCGGACCTGTCCGTCATCGCGATTACCGGTGTATCCGGAGCCGGTAAGAAGGCCTCCGTAGCTCAGTTGGGCGCGGAGACAATGGGCAACCTCAAGGCCTACAAGCCGGGTGGCACCCACCGCCACACCCCGGAAGTACTGCAGAACCTGCAACCCTTTACTCAGGAGCCGGTGTCCGTGAGTTTTACTCCGGTGCTTGCCCCTCTGCCGCGCGGCATTTTGGCCACGATTACGGCGCCGCTGAAGGGGGGCGTCGACAAGCGCCGTGTTGCCCAGGCTTTCCGTGCGTTCTACGCCGACGAGCCATTTTGCCTTGTGCTTCCGGAAGGCCAGCAACCGCAAACCCAGAACGTGGTGGGCAGCAACATGGTTCATATTCAGGCACACGTGGATGAGCGCGCTAACCGCCTTGTCATCACTGCGGCTTTAGACAACCTATGCAAGGGCACCGCCGGCGCGGCCGTTCAGTGCATGAACCTCACCTTGGGCTGGGAGGAACCTCTGGGCCTGCCGCAGGCAGCCGTCGCCCCCTAGATAGCCAAATACTCGCCCGCGCGTTCCTCGCGCCACCCAATCCCGCTGGAACTGTAGTTCCGCTAAGACAAGGAGAAACTAGAAATGATTACTGCACCCGCCGGCTTCCTCGCTGGCGCCACGACGGCTGGGATTAAGCCCTCCGGAAAGCCGGATATGGCCCTTGTGGTCAATCAAGGTCCCAACTTTGATGCAGCCGCAGTGTTTACCCGTAACCGCGTGGTGGCCGCTCCCGTGAAGCTTTCCCGTGCAGCAGTAGCGGACGGTGCCATCCAAGCCGTCATTTATAACTCAGGCAACGCGAATGCCTGCAACGGCGTGCAAGGAGACAAGGATGCGGCGGCGATGGTAGCCGCTGTCTCCGAGCACACAGATATCCCCGCAGCCAACATCGCGGCGTGCTCGACGGGTCTTATCGGAGAGCTGCTTCCCATGGAGAAGGCATTGGCCGGTATCGAAGCGGTTGCCGGGGATCTCGGTTCTGATGAATCGCACGGTCAGGCCGCCGCGGAGGCAATCATGACCACCGATACCGTGGTCAAAGAATCGCTCTTTAAGGCCGAGGGTTGGAGCATGGGCGCCATGGGCAAGGGTGTGGGCATGATGGCTCCCTCTCTGGCCACCATGTTGGTATGCGTGACGACGGATGCCGTGGCCTCCCCACAAGCCTTGCGTTCGGCGCTGCAGACCGCTAGTGATCAGACCTTCAACACGCTTGACGTTGACGGCTCGACCTCCACCAATGACACGGTCATCATCCTGTCCTCTGGTGCTTCTGGTGTAGAGCCTAGCCAGGAAGAGCTGGATGCTGCTGTTCTGGCGGTGTGTTCCGATATCGCGGATCAGCTCCAGGCAGATGCCGAGGGGGTGACCAAGCGCGTGAAGATCACGGTCGAAGGAACCTCCACCGATGAACAGGCGCTGAACGCCGCGCGCACCTTGGGGCGCGACAACCTTTTCAAGTGTGCGATGTTCGGCTCGGATCCCAACTGGGGTCGCGTGCTCGCCGCAGTGGGCATGGCAGATGCTGATATGGATCCGGAGAACATCTCGGTGTTCTTCAATGACCAGGCTGTGTGCGTTGGCTCCACCGGCGCGCCCGGCGCGCGCGATGTTGACCTTTCCGGGGCTGACATTGACGTACGCGTTGACCTAGGTACTGGTGGAAGCGGTACCGCTTTCGTGCGCACCACCGACTTGTCCCACGACTACGTGGAAATCAACTCCGCGTACAGCTCCTAAGAGAAGCAGGGAGGAAAGATGATTCAGGGACTCAGCAATGTAGACCGCGCCACTGTGCTCGCGGAAGCCTTGCCGTGGCTGCAGCACTACCGCGACAAGATCGTCGTCGTGAAGTACGGCGGCAACGCGATGGTGGATGACTCGCTCAAGGCCGCCTTCGCCGCTGACATGGTTTTCCTGCGCACCGTGGGCGCTAAGCCCGTGGTGGTGCACGGCGGGGGCCCGCAGATCAATGAGATGCTGGGCAAGCTGGGCATTGAAGGAGAATTCAAGGGCGGTTTCCGCGTGACCACCCCGGAAATCATGGATGTGGTTCGCATGGTTCTTTTCGGCCAGGTGGGTCGCGGTCTGGTGAATCTCATCAACTCCCACGGTCCCTACGCCGTGGGAACCTCCGGTGAGGACGCGGGTCTGTTTAAGGCCCGCAAGCGGCTTGTCGACGTCGACGGCGAGCCCACCGATATCGGCATGGTGGGAGACATCGTCAGCGTCGATCCCTCCGCCGTCATGGACATCATCGAGGCTGGGCGCATTCCGGTGGTCTCGACCATCGCTCCCGGAAATGACGGCGAGGTCTACAACATCAACGCGGATATCGCCGCCGGTGCATTGGCACGAGCACTGGGTGCTGAGCGCCTTGTCATCCTCACCAATGTGGAGGGCCTGTACACCGACTGGCCCAATCGCGATTCACTGGTGTCGAAAATTGAGGTCGATAAACTCAAAGCCCTGCTCCCAGGCCTGGATTCGGGCATGATTCCGAAGATGGAGTCCTGCCTTATGGCTGTCGAGGGAGATGTGAGCGCCGCCCACGTCATCGACGGGCGTATCGCCCACGCCGTGCTATTGGAGCTGCTCACTACGGGCGGCATCGGCACGATGGTGCTGCCCAATGATTACAACCGTGAGGACTACCCAGAAGGAACAGTCTTCAGGAAGGACGATAAGAAATGACCGCGCAGACCACATTGACGCAACGCTGGGGGCAAGTGCTCAGCAACACCTACGGCACCCCACCCGTGGCCATCGTGTCCGGCAAGGGCGCCACGGTGACCGATGAAGACGGTAAAGAATACATCGATACGCTCGCCGGCATTGCGGTGAACTCGCTGGGCTATGCCCACCCGGCCATCGTCGAGGCGGTCAGCGCCCAGGTGGCGACCGTTGGACATGTCTCCAACCTCTTTGCCAGCAAACCCGTCGTCGAGGCTGCCGGCAAACTTCTGGAGAAAGTGGGGGATAGCGAGGCCCGTGTCTTCTTCTCAAACTCCGGGGCGGAAGCCAATGAGGCTGCCTTTAAGCTGGCACGCTTGACCGGCCGCCGCCGCATCCTCGCCGCGGACCATGGTTTCCATGGCAGGACGATGGGCTCTCTCGCCATGACCGGGCAACCTGCCAAGCGCAAGGCTTTTGAACCTTTCCCGGGTGGGGTGGAGTTCTATACCTACGGTGACATTGACTACTTGACCACCTTGGTGGAACAGAACCCGGAGGATACCGCCGCCATCATCTTGGAGCCCATTCAGGGGGAGACGGGTGTGATACCCGCACCCGATGGATTCCTGCGCGCCGTGCGGGAGCTCTGTACCAAGCACGGCATCCTCATGATTGTCGATGAGGTGCAAACTGGTGTGGGGCGCACCGGCGATTTCTTTGCCTTCCAGCATGAGGGTGTTCTTCCGGATGTCATCACCATGGCTAAGGGATTGGGCGCGGGTATGCCGATCGGCGCCACCATTGCCCGTGGTCAGGCAAAGGATCTCTTCACCCCGGGTTCCCACGGCACGACCTTCGGCGGCAATCCCGTTTCCTGTGCGGCGGCAGCGACGGTGCTGGAGCTTGTCGACGCCCCCTTCCTCGCCGACGTCGCCCGAAAGGGGGAGTGGCTACGCAGTGAGGTGGCCAAAATCCCGGCGGTGCAGTCAGTCAGGGGCCGAGGGCTTATGCTAGGTGTTGTATTAAATAAATCGGTGGCAAAGGACGTTGTGGCTGCAGGCTTGGACCACGGTCTCATCCTCAATGCCCCAAGCAGCGAGGTCTTGCGCTTGACCCCGCCGTTGGTGATCACCGATGAGGAACTCACGCAAGCAATCGATCGCCTGCATAAGGTACTGGAGGAAATAGGATGAGCGTGCGCCATTTCTTGGCAGATGACGACCTCACACCGGAGGAGCAAGCAGAGGTCTTGGACCTTGCCTTGAAGCTGAAGAAGGACCCCTTCTCCGAGCGTCCGCTGGAGGGCCCGAAGTCGGTCGCGGTTCTTTTTGACAAGACGTCGACGCGCACGCGATTCTCCTTCGAGGCGGGAATTGCTCACCTGGGCGGGCATGCCATCGTCACGGAGACAAAGTCCACGCAGATGGGCAAAGGCGAGACGTACCAGGACACCGCTGCTGTTCTCTCCCGGTTTGTCGAGGCAATTGTCTGGCGCACCTACGCGCACCAAAACCTGCTAGAGATGGCTGAAACCGCGACGGTACCCATCGTCAACGCTCTGTCCGATGACCTGCACCCGTGCCAGATCCTGGCGGATTTGGTGACCTGCCGCGAGAATTTTGGCGAGCTGACCGGCCTTAAGGCCGTCTACCTCGGCGATGGCAATAACAACATGGCCAACTCCTACATGCTGGGTTTTGCAACCGCGGGCATGGAGATGACGATTGTTGCGCCGGAAGGTTTCCAGCCGCAGCCGGAGTTTGTGGAACGCGCACGCAAGCGCGGCACGGTGACCGTGACCGATTCCCTCGACGGCGTCGACGGCGCCGATGTTGTTATTACCGATACGTGGGTGTCGATGGGCCAGGAAGATGATGGCAAGGACCGCCGGACCCCGTTCCTGCCTTACCAGGTCACCTCGGAAGTCATGGCGCGCGCCAAGGAAGGGGCAATCTTCCTGCATTGCCTTCCGGCTTATCGCGGCAATGAAGTGACTGCCGATGTGATTGATGGGCCGCAGTCCCGCGTCTTTGATGAGGCGGAGAACCGCCTCCACGCACAGAAGGCGCTACTCGTGTGGCTTCTTGCAGCTCAGGAGGAGAAGTAGACGAATGACGACGACCCCAACTACGCGCAATGCCCGCCAGGCCAAGATTCTGGAGATACTCGACCGCACTCGGGTCACGAGCCAAGTTCAGCTCTCTGAGCTTTTGCTTGATGAGGGAATTGACATCACGCAAGCTACGTTGTCGCGTGATCTCGACGAGCTGGGCGCTAAAAAGGTAAAACGCGATGGTGGCCGTTCTTTCTACGTTGTGGGCGGCGAGCTGGAGCAATTCGAAGACCAACTCAACGGTCCGCGTGAGAAGCTACGCCGCATGCTCGATGAGCTCGTGGTGTCGCATGACTACTCCGGCAATATTGCGATGTTGCGCACCCCCGCGGGTGCCGCGCAGTATTTGGCATCTTTCATCGACCGCGTGGGCTTGCCGGATGTCGTCGGTTGCATCGCGGGCGATGACACCATCTTCGTCCTCGCTCGTGAGGGATTAGGGGGTCGGGAGCTGGCGGAGAAGCTCACCAACCGCAGCATTTAACATTTATACGTAAGTCTGTATAATATAAATCAGTTCGATTCTTAGCACCTGTTTGTCTTAAAGGAGCAAATACTATGACTGCACGCGTTGTGCTTGCCTACTCTGGCGGTCTGGATACATCCGTCGCCATTCCCTACCTGGCCAAGATGACCGGTGGCGAGGTTATCGCCGTGTCCCTAGACCTGGGCCAGGGCGGCGAGGATATGGACTCCGTGCGTCAGCGCGCTCTTGACTGCGGTGCCGTCGAGTCCATCGTGGTTGACGCTAAGGATGAGTTCGCCGAAGAGTACTGCCTGCCCACCATCAAGGCGAACGGCATGTACATGAAGCAGTACCCACTGGTGTCTGCTATTTCCCGCCCGCTCATCGTCAAGCACCTGGTCGAGGCGGCCCAGGCGCACGGTGGTACTCACGTATCCCACGGCTGCACCGGCAAGGGTAATGACCAGGTGCGTTTCGAGGTTTCCTTCCGCGCGCTGGATCCCACCCTGGAAATCATTGCTCCCGCGCGTGACTATGCCTGGACCCGCGACAAGGCCATCGCCTTTGCCGAGGAAATCAACCTTCCCATCGAGCAGTCCGCTGCCTCTCCGTTCTCCATTGACCAGAATGTCTGGGGCCGCGCGGTAGAGACCGGCTTCCTGGAGGATCTGTGGAACCCGCCGACAAAGGATCTCTACGCCTACACCGAGCAGCCGGATCTGGGCAATGCCCCGGATGAGGTGACCATCACCTTCGATAAGGGTGTGCCCACCGCCATCGACGGCAAGCCGGTTACCGTCCTGCAGGCTATCGAGGAGCTCAACCGCCGTGCCGGTGCCCAGGGCATTGGCCGCCTCGACATGGTGGAAGACCGCCTGGTGGGTATTAAGTCCCGCGAGGTCTACGAGGCACCGGGCGCCATGGTGCTCATCAAGGCTCACGAGGCACTCGAAGATGTCACTGTGGAGCGCGAGTTGGCTCGCTACAAGCGCCTTACCGACGCCCGCTGGTCCGAGGAGGTCTACGACGGCCTCTGGTTCTCTCCGCTGAAGCGCTCGTTGGATGCCTTCACCGAGTCCACCCAGGAGAACGTCACCGGCGATATCCGCATGGTTCTGCATGCTGGTACCGCCACCGTAAATGGCCGCCGTTCGGGCCAGTCCCTCTACTCCTTCGACCTAGCCACTTATGACACCGGTGATACCTTCGACCAGACCGCTGCCAAGGGCTTTGTCCAGCTGCATGGCCTGTCGACGCAAATCTCCAACCAGCGTGACCGCGACGGCGGTTTCCCCACGGGCAAGTAGAACAACTAAGCCAAGGTAAGGAATCGATGCACAAGACCAATGAGGGTGCGCTGTGGGGCGGCCGCTTTTCGGGCGGCCCCTCCGAGGCGATGTTTGCCCTGTCCGTATCTACCCACTTCGACTGGGTGCTGGCGCCCTATGACGTGCTAGCCTCCAAGGCTCATGCCAAGGTACTGCACAAGGCGGGCCTGCTTTCCGACGCCGACTTGGACACCATGCTCTCTGGGCTCAGTGAGCTGGGGGAGAAGGTTGCCTCCGGCGAGTTTGGGCCGCTGCCGACCGACGAGGACGTGCACGGGGCCATGGAACGCGGGCTTATCGACATCGTTGGCCCCGAGGTAGGCGGGCGCTTGCGTGCCGGCCGCTCCCGTAATGACCAGGTAGCCACCCTGTTCCGGATGTGGATTCGTGACGCCATTCGCGATATCGCACTCCAGGTCACTGACTTGGTGGAGGCCTTGGCTGGTCAAGCCGAAGCTCACCCGGATGCGATCATGCCGGGTAAGACCCACTCCCAGGCAGCGCAGCCGGTCTTGTTGGCACACGAACTGCTCGCTCACGCGCAGCCGTTGCTGCGTGATATTGAGCGCCTTCAGGATCTGGATAAGCGCCTGGCTGTGTCACCTTATGGCTCGGGTGCGCTCGCCGGCTCTTCGCTGCACTTGGACCCGGAAGCCATTGCTGAGGAGCTCGGCTTTGATTCCTCCGCAGAGAACTCTCTGGATGGAACGGCAGCGCGTGACTTTGCTTCTGAAACGGCCTTCGTCCTTACTCAGATTGCCGTCGATATGTCCCGTCTTTCCGAGGAGATCATCTACTGGTGCACTCCAGAGTATGGCTACGTCACTCTGGACGATGCCTGGTCTACTGGCTCTTCGATCATGCCGCAAAAGAAGAATCCGGACGTTCCGGAGCTGACCCGTGGCAAGACGGGACGTCTCATCGGCAACCTCACCGGATTGCTCTCCACGTTGAAGGCGCAGCCTCTGGCTTACAACCGTGACCTGCAGGAAGATAAGGAACCCATCGTGGATTCGGTAGCACAGCTCAACCTGCTGCTACCGGCTATGACCGGCCTTATTGAGACCCTGACCTTCCACGAGGATCGCATGCGCGAGCTCGCCCCTCGCGGCTTTACTTTGGCTACTGATTTGGCCGAGTGGATGGTGCGCCAGGGCGTTCCCTTCCGCGAAGCGCACGAGGCCTCCGGTGCTTGCGTGCAAATTGCGGAAGCTCGGGGTGTTGACCTGGTGGACCTCACGGATGAGGAGCTGGCGGGCGTCGATAAGCGCCTGCTCCCCGAAGTCCGTGAAGTTCTCACCATCGATGGGGCAGTGGCCTCACGTTCTACCAAGGGCGGCACCGCCGGTGTGCGCGTGGTGGAGCAGCGTGAAAAGGTTCGTGAGTGCGCTGCTGCCGCGCGGAAGTGGGCAGAAACTCCACTGCGCTAGTCTCAACAAGCTCTGTCACCGCATGGCCGCTTTGGGCCATGCGGTTCTTTTGTGTGCGGGGGTAGGGGAGGCCGCTCGTTTTGGCTGCGTGCGTATGTGCCGTGGGGCACTGTAGGGGTAGATAGTGATGGCAGTCTCATAATGTCGCTATAACGTTTCATTAGGGAATGTGAAGCAAAGGCACGTTCTTAACGCGGAAAGGACTATCTCCCTGATGACTGAACTACTTCGGCCACCGAACACGGAGTCGCACGAAAAAGAGAAAGCGGTCTATGCCTCGGAAGATCACGGACTGCAGAAGGGGATGAGTAACCGTCAGCTTCAGATGATCGCCATCGGTTCAGCTATCGGCACCGGGCTCTTGCTCGGCACCGGTGGCCGGTTGCAAACGGCGGGGCCCTTCCTCGCTGTTTTGTATTTGGTGTGCGGATTCTTTGGCTATATCATCCTGCGCTCGCTCGGCGAACTCATCGTGTACCGCCCAAGTTCTGGCTCTTTCGTTTCTTATGCCCGTGAGTTCTACGGCGAGAAGACCGCTTTTGTCACCGGCTGGCTCTACTGGGGAAACTGGGCTGCCACCTTGGTCGCAGATGGCACGGCCGTGGCGATCTATATCAAATGGTTTGGTCAGTACACCTCGTGGTTGGACGCCGTCCCGCAGTGGGTGCTGGCCCTGGGCGTTGTGTGCAGCATCCTCTTGTTCAACATGCTCTCGGTAAAGATCTTTGGCGAGCTGGAGTATTGGTTCTCCATGATCAAGATCATCGCCCTCCTGGTCTTCATGGCGGTGGCCATCGGGGTGGTCATTCTGGGCCACCCCAACGGTGGCCCCACCGGATTTAGCCTTATCGCTGATGCCGGTGGTTGGCTTCCTAATGGCCTGTTGCCTGCAGTAATTGTCATCCAGGGCGTTGTCTTTGCCTATGCAGGCATCGAGTTGGTAGGTACCACGTCGGGTGAGACAAAGGACGTCGAAAAGCATATTCCGCGTGCGGTGAATAGTGTTCTATTCCGTATCGTGGTCTTCTATTTCGGCAGCGTGCTGCTGCTGACCCTGGTATTGCCCTACACCACCTACGTCACAGAAGTATCGCCATTCGTGACCTTTTTTGAGTCACTTGGCGCAGGCTATGCTGCGCCTATCTTCCAGCTGGTGGTAATCACCGCTGCGATTTCCTCATTGAATGCCGGTCTGTATTCGACGGGCCGCATCATGTACAACATGTCTACTGCTAACTCCGGGCCCAAATTCGGTGCTCGCATGTCCACATCTGGCGTTCCTTATGGAGGCATCGTGATGGCCGCCTTCGTCGGTCTCGCTGGTGTGTTTCTTAACTATGTGGTGCCCGAGATGGCATTCGAAATCGTGTTGAACTTGGCCGCGCTGGGCACGTTGGCGTCGTGGGCCGCCGTGGCCATGTCGCACATCAAATTTGTGCACCTGGCAAAGAAGGGGCGCTATACCCGTCCAAATTATCGCTCGCCCTTCGGCCAAGCAGGTGATTGGTCTGTGCTCGCCTTCATCGCGGTGGTCATTATCCTTATGGCTTTTGACTACCCAATCGGAACCTTCGCTCTGGCCTCTACGCTGCTTCTCATTCCGGTGTTCGCTGCCATGTGGTTTGCCTGGCGTGAGCGTATCTACACCATCGCGGCGGAGAGGAAGGCCAAGCACCTTCCCACCTCGCGCTTCCCAGCCGCGCCGCAGACGGACCTTCACCCGAAGAATTAACACAAGGATCAAGATCGGAGATTGCAATGAACCATGCTGTCAAATTCGTAGATGTAGAGAATATGGCGCGCTGGATACAGCGTGAGGGAGTAGAAAACATCATTCTCGGAATGGTGGACTACCTTGAGGCGGACTACCGCGAATGGGAGCGATTCGACAAAATCGCACGCGTGGCTTCTCACACCCCGTTCGGCGTCATCGAACTCATGCCCACCTCCAATGGCAAGGAGTACTCCTTCAAGTACGTCAATGGTCATCCTTCGAACCCCGCACGTGGCTTTCAGACGGTAACTGCTTTTGGCGTGCTTGCTGACGTCGACAACGGTTACCCCACGTTCGAGGCCGAAATGACTTTGCTTACGGCACTGCGCACGGCGGCCACCTCCGCCATGGCGGCAAAGCACCTAGCCAGAAAAGACTCCAAGCGTATGGCCATGGTGGGGGCTGGCTCGCAGTCAGAGTTCCAGGCCCTTGCATTCCGCGGTGTAATGGGGATCGATGACATCGCTATTTATGACATTGACCCGAAGGCAGTAGAAAAGTTCCAGCGAAACGTGGAGCCATTGGGATTCAACATCGCAGCTTGCTCAAGTGTTGATGAAGCCGTACAGGGCGCCGACATCATCACCACCTGCACGGCCGATAAAGCCCAGAACCAAATCCTGGCCGAGCATCACGTCACACCTGGCGTGCACCTCAATGCGGTCGGCGGTGACTGCCCGGGCAAGACCGAGCTAGAGAGCTCTATTCTGGACAAGTCCAAGGTCTTTGTTGAGTTCCCGGAACAGACGCGCATCGAGGGCGAGATTCAACAGAAGTCGGCAGACTTCCCAGTAGTTGAGTTTTACCAGGTACTTACAGGGCAGGCGACGGGCCGCGAAAGCGATGAACAAATCACGCTTTTCGATGATGTCGGATTCGCCATCAATGACTTTTCTGCCCTTCGCTACCTTCGTGATTCTGTAAGAGGCACTGACTTGGAGTCAGAGATCGATATCATTGCCAACCCGGAGGACCCTAAGGATCTCTTCTCATTGGTCGCGAACGTGCCTTCGCTTCTTTAGCCCAATGGTCGGGGCAGAGTCGCCGCCCTTTTCTCTGTCCCGCTGTGGCCGCATTGATCTCTGCAGTACTTATTAAGGCAACCGCTTTCGGATAGCAGCAGCGGGGGACTGCATCGGGGGTGCGCGATCGGTAAGTCGAGCACCATGGCGGAGTGCCTTTTATGATTTAGGTCATGAGTAGCGCACAGCCGGGTGGACGAAAGAAGTCAGTTATCGCAGCCCTCGCCTTCCTGGTTGTCGCTATCGTCTCCGTGGTAATGGGGCGTGGCTGGATTTCGATGCCCAGCTTTAGCTTTCCCAGTTCGCCCTCCTCGCATCGCGACCTCCTCCACGTGAAGGGTGCCATCAGTCCGGAAGATGAGGAGTTTTTTAAAGCCGCGGAGCGGCAACAAGTATTTGCAGAGGTTGGCATCTCGGTGACGTATGACGTTTTCTCGCCCCAGGACTTGGTAGAGATTGCTAGCAGGCCCGACCCTGACTATGACTTCGTCATGCCCGTTGTGGATGGCGCGGCACGTGTTGCTGAGACGAAGGATAAATCTACGACCATCACTGGGGCCGACCCCGGCTCGGTGGTTGCATTCTCTACGCCACTCATCGCACTGGTCTATACGGATTTGGTGGGCGATATGGAATCTCAAGGCTTGGTGGTTGACAACGGCGGTAACAGGTCCCTCGATCTTGCAAAATTGAACGAGATGTCAAAGGAAGGCACACGCTGGCGCGATATTAGCCCGTCTTTTGGATCTCCTCGCGTTGTCGATGTTGCGGTTCCCAGCCTCCGCGAATCCAATGCAGCTCTGCAGTATGCCGCCCTGATTCGTTCCGTTGGGGGAACAGCAGGCGGTGATGATGCCATGCAACGACTACTCGTAGGCCAAGGGCACGGAGAGGCTAGCACGCAGGGGATTTTTGATACCTACCTGCGTCTTGGGCAGGGCGAGATGCCCATGGTGTTGGCCACCGAAGCCGAGTACGTGGCCGAACTTTTTAAGCAATCACATTCTGAGGGCAGCACGATGCTCAAGGACTACACTCCCTTAGCCCTCGACCCAGGGGCAATGCTGACCTCCACCGTCGTCCCGCAAACGGAGGAAGGTGATGCTTTCGCCGCCGCCGTGAGTGACCGTTCAATTCAAGGTGTTGCCGCGATGCAGGGATACCGCACGGAGCCGACCAGCATCTTCGACAAGCTGGTCGCTGACGTGGAGTACAGCCCTCTCCCGCTGCCAACTCAACAACGTCCCACGTCTTGGCAAGACTTTGAAGCCATTCAGCAAGAGCTGGGATTAATCACGGGAAACGACCTCCCGGAAAGGATGATGTGAATGTTGCGATCCCTGAAGGCATTCGTCGCCGTGTCGTGCATTATGGCTCTTGCTGCTTGTTCCGCTGTCAGTGGAAACAGTTGGCTCGACGACTCAACCTCAAGCGAGCAAGAGCAAGACGGTGACCTTAAGATTGTCGCCGCAACGGAGCTTGCTCCGCTAGAGCCGGTCCTGGAACAGGCCTCCCAGGATCTAGGCTTCGATATCACCATGACCACGGAGTCGGGGACGTTGGAGAACTCCCGTTCGTTGCAACAAGGAACCTTTGACCGACATTATGACGCCACGTGGTTCGCCACCAACCGCTACGCCCGCATCATTGGTGCCGATAGCAAGTTGGGAAAGGAATTCAGCGTCGCGCGCTCACCTGTGGCGTTGGGCGTGCATAAGGATATCGCACGCAAGCACGGATGGGACACCACGCAGCCGACCTGGCAGGAGATTTCAGATTCAGGTATCACCTTTGGGATGACCGACCCATCAACGTCGAACTCGGGTTTCTCCGCCTTGTCTGCGGCCACCACCGCTTTCGCGGACACTGGCCGAGCGCTAACGGAGGAGGATATCTACAAGGCTTCGGACAAGGTCCAAGACCTGTTTGGTAATCAGACGCTCACCTCTGGCTCCTCGGGATGGTTGGCGGATCGCTTCCGCGAGCATCCGGAGCAAGCGGACGCGATTATTAACTACGAATCCGTGCTCTATCAGCTCCAGGACGAAGGCGCAGACCTACAAGTGGTCATTCCTTCCGATGGTGTCATTTCCGCGGATTATCCACTCACGGCCCTTCATAGCTCCCCAGACGATGACGCAGAAGCTAAGGTGCAGGCGTTGGCTGATTGGTTGCGTGATTCTTCCCAGCTGCTGAAGAGCTACCACCTGCGTGTGGACAATTCCGATCTGCCGGGCACCATGTTCGAGCTTCCTTATCCCGCTAACGAGAAGACTGCACAGGCGCTGGAGGCCGCATTCGCCCACGAGCTGCGCAAACCGGGCAACACGTCTCTTGTGCTGGATACCTCGGGTTCTATGCAAGGTGAGCGTATCGACCTTCTCAAGAGCAGCTTGCGCCCGCTTATCGACGGCTCTGCGGACGGCAATACCGCGGAACAAGGCCAGGTTGCCTTCCGTAACCGCGAGCAAATCAAGCTCATGCCGTACTCGTCCGAACCTCAGCCAGTGACCCGCGCGGTGATGGATACCGAAAACATGGGCTCGGTCAAAGAACTGGCGGATCGAGTAGAGGACCTGCAGGCCGACGGAGAAACCGCCACGTTCGACTCAGTGCTTAAAGCCTTTGATGAGCTGAGCACTGGCGACGGCGATATTGGC
Source organism: Corynebacterium sp. HMSC072A02 (assembly GCF_001810085.1). NCBI lineage: Bacteria > Bacillati > Actinomycetota > Actinomycetes > Mycobacteriales > Corynebacteriaceae > Corynebacterium > Corynebacterium sp. HMSC072A02. The sequence goes on from NZ_KV799847.1 coordinate 344,083, forward strand.
ACCGTGGTGCTCATGACCGACGGTGAGGTCACTCGCGGCCGAACCTTTGCTCAGTTCAAGGAGGCGTACGAACAGCTCCCACCGGACAAGAAGGATATCCCGGTGTTCGTCATCTTGTACGGTGAAGCCAATGTTCAAGAGATGGAGGAGCTAGCCCAACTCACCGGCGGCAAAACCTTCAACGCCCTTGACGGTGATCTGGCCGGGGCCTTCGAAGAAATTCGCGCTTATCAGTAAAACACCATTCTCCATTGTCAAGGAAGGCAGGCATCCATGGACGACGTAACCCCTCGCAAGGTAATTGCCGCAGTTGTAGTGACGGTGCTCGTCGCTGCCTTGCACTTCCTCACTGGCGGCGGACTGGGCTTCCTTTGGCCCATCGTGGCGGCCAGCTGCGGCGCGGCAGCCGGATTCCTCATCCCGCCGGAGAGGCAGGGCAAGAAGCTTCCAGCCCCTCCGGTGTCTGAGGCGGACCGGCTGACCACAAGCCTGAAGAGCACTCGCTACAGCCTGCACCGCCGAGACATTCCGGCGCCCGTAGACTGCGCGTGGACGGAGTTCGACGCCTCGGCAACGTGGGTGCTCAACAACTGGGACAGGCTCGATGATGCCCCAAGTCAGCAGTCCCTTGTCCGCGACATGATTGAGGAGCACTCGAGCAGTTTGGTGAAGTCCTATTTAGAAGTAACGGAACTCAACGAGCCCGCTGCGGTCAAAGAGGTAACTGAGGCGCTGGGGATACTCAATCGAGAGATGATGGAGATTCGTGACGCCATTGCCCAGAACTCGGTCCGTGGCCTGCAGGATCACTCCATGGCGCTGAAGCTGCAATTTGGTGGGACCACTCCTTCTGTAGATTCCAAGGAGGTGTAGGGTTGGCGGGTATGAGTCTTGATCCGAAGCTGCTCGACATTTTGGTGTGTCCGCAGGACAAAGGCCCACTGAACTACCTGGAAGAAGAACAGGTACTGGTCAATGACCGGCTAGGGGTGGCCTATCCCATTGAAAACGGTATTCCCGTCATGCTGGCCGATCACGCAACGCCGTGGCCGCCAACTGACGACGATGCCTAAGACGCATCCCGCGAATCTAGTGGTCTTTGCGAACACTTATCCCGTCAAGCCGGAATCGAAGTAAAAGGAGCCTCCATGAACATCATTGATGAGCTGCAGTGGCGCGGCCTCATTAACCAGTCCACAGATCTCGACGCCCTCCGCGCGGCTTGCGAGGAACCCATCACTCTATATTGCGGCTTCGACCCCACGGGTGACTCCTTGCATGCGGGCCACTTGGTGCCGATGATTATGCTGCGCCGTTTTCAAAAGGCCGGGCATCACCCAATCGCCCTCGCTGGTGGCGCTACGGGGCAAATCGGCGACCCGCGGGATGTGGGGGAGCGCTCCATGCTTTCGCAGGAGACCATCAATGAGAATATGGTGGCTATCAAGAAGCAGCTGCGCCAGTTCATTGACTTCGAGGGTGAGAACGCGGCGACCATGGTCAACAACGCGGACTGGACTTCTCAGATGTCTGTCATTGACTTCCTGCGCGACGTGGGAAAGAACTTTTCTTTGAATACGATGCTGGACCGTGACACGGTCAAGCGTCGCTTGGAGTCCGACGGAATCTCGTACACTGAGTTCTCCTACATGCTGCTTCAGTCCAACGACTACGTGCACCTGCATAATGAGCTGAATTGTGTCCTGCAGATCGGCGGTGGCGACCAGTGGGGCAACATCGTATCCGGCGTGGATCTCAACCGACGTGTCAACGGTGCGAAGGTTCACGGCCTTACCGTTCCGTTGGTTACGGACGCCCAGGGGCAGAAGTTCGGTAAATCCACCGGTGGCGGAAAGCTGTGGTTGGATCCGGAGAAGACGTCCCCGTACGCGTGGTACCAGTACTTCCTAAACGCTGGCGACTCTGTGGTCATCGACTACCTGCGTTGGTTCACCTTCCTTGATCAGGAAGAGATTGCTTCCTACGAACAGAAGGTCGCGGACGAACCATTCCGTCGTGAAGCGCAGCGCCGGTTGGCCCAGGACATGACCACATTGGTGCACGGTGAAGAGGCTACGAAGGCTGTGGAGCTAGCAGCGCAGGCACTGTTCGGCAAAGCTGAGCTCACTGATTTGGACGAAAATACCCTGGCTGGTGCCTTGTCTGAGACCACTGTGGCAGAGATTTCCGCAGGAGAGCCGCGAACCATTGTTGATTTGTTGGTTGCCGCCGGCTTGGCCGATTCGAAGGGCGCTGCCCGACGCACCATCAAGGAAGGTGGCGCGTACGTCAACAACAAACGCATTGAGTCTGATGAGTGGGAGCCGGACGCTACGGATCTGCTTCACGGTTCTTGGCTTGTTCTGCGACGAGGAAAGAAGAACTTCGCCGGTGCCAAGCTCAGCTAACAAGCGCTCTTCTTAGTCGGAGCAGACCATGCCTATCCCGCCGCCTCGTGCGGCGGGATTCGTCGTTTTCTGGACATGCGATTCACAATCGGGACTAGGACTCATCGAAAACGTATGAATACCTGGGGATTTGTTGTTTGTTGGGGGTGTGCGTATATTTATCGAAGTCGCCGCGAGACGCTGGTGACGCGGAGATTAACTCCCAGTTGACAAGGTTTAAACTTGTTTACTAGAGTATGAACTCCAGCCGCTCAAGACGGTGAATAATAAATATTCATTGCGCTGAGTGTGCGAACGATGTTTGAGAACTCAATAGTGTG
>NZ_KV799848.1:0-80231 GCF_001810085.1 Corynebacterium sp. HMSC072A02
GCAAGCCGGACACTCCGGACAACCCCGACAAGCCAGGTACCTCGAGCATCCCGAACCTCAGTAGCCTGTGGCCGCTCATCCCGCTGGCGATTATTCCGCCGGCACTGGCCCACTTCTTCAAGCCTCCGCACATTCCGGAGCTGCCGACGAAGCCGGCCAAGCCAGCAGAGCCGCTGAAGCCTGAGGAACCGAAGGCGCCAGAGGCACCGAGCACGGAAGCACAGCCGACGGCTGAGCAGACTCCGAGTGCTCAGCCGAGCCAGGCCAGCCAGCCAAGCACGACCACGAGCACTCCGGCCTCTTCCAAGAGCACCTCGTCTGGCAAGCTTGCCAACACCGGTGCTAACGTCCTGGGCCTCATTGGTGTGGCACTGGCACTTATCGTTGGTGCAGCGCTGATTCTGCGTCCTAGCCGCCGCAAGGATTCCTAAGCACTAGGTGTCCGCAGGGGCCTTCCCGGCCCCACGGCAGTGGTTGAGTAGACCACGAGCAAACGCCCGAGCATTAGCTCGGGCGTTTCTTTTTGCTCAATCACGCTGAGGCGATCCACATGCCCTGTCGAGGTTCGATGCCACATGAGAAGGGGTGTCTGCCGTCGTCGTCGGCTAGGGCGTCAGCGTGATCAATCGCGCCGGTTGACGGATGGATCACTTAGAGCTTGTGCCACAGCCTTATCTACGTGTGCAACGCTGCCTAGCCTTTCGCGGGGAATCTGAGAAAGCACTCACTCAAATGGGCGTCTCCCTTTGCGCTCACCGGGAGTGTTTGCGGTTGCTGTTTGAGGCTCACGGTGAGCGCGAAGGGCGAGTAAGGGAGAATGGAGGGCGGGTGGCTGAGCGCGCAGCGCGGCTTTTGTGGTCTGGTAGGGGAGGCAACCCGGGTTACACAAGCAAGAAAAGGCCCCGGCCACCACGCTCGTTATGAGTTCGTGGTGGCCGGGGCCTTGCTCGGCGCTGGGCTTTGGCCAGCGCCTGTGGCGTTAAGCACCTTTAGATGTCGAAGGCTTCCTCCAGCAGGTTCTTCTGCTCAATCTGGTGAACCTTCGCGTTACCGGTAGCAGTCGAGGACTGCGAGCGGCGGGACACGCGGACCATCTCCGGCATATCCGGGATGAGCTCACGCAGGTGCTCGTTGTAGAACGGCCACGGACCCTGGTTGGCCGGCTCGTCCTGCACGAAGCGAATCTGCGTTGCATTCGGGTAAGCCTCGAAAGCCTCACGCAGACGGTTGAACGGAATCGGGTGGAGCATCTCCACGCGGATGATAGCGATATCGTCGCGGCCGTCGGCCTCCTTCTTCTTTGCCAGCTCCCAGTAGAGCTTGCCGGAGACCAGCATGATGGTCTTGACCTTGTCGGTATCGCCGACCTTCTTGCCGTTGATGTCAACGAAGTTCGGGTCATTGATGACGGACTGGAACTTCTTGACCTCAGTGAAGTCCTCCACGGAGGAGGTTGCAGCCTTGTTGCGCAGCATGGACTTCGGGGTGAAGACCACGAGCGGGCGCTTCATCTCACCGAGAGCCTGACGGCGCAGCAGGTGGAAGTGGTTAGCCGGGGTGGACGGCTGAGCCACGGTCATGGAGCCCTCAGCACACAGCTGGAGGTAGCGTTCGATGCGGGCGGAGGAGTGGTCCGGGCCCTGGCCCTCGTAGCCGTGGGGCAGAAGCAGGATCAGGCTGGAAAGCTGGCCCCACTTGGCCTCACCGGAGGAGATGTACTCATCGATGATGGTCTGTGCGCCGTTGGCGAAGTCACCGAACTGTGCCTCCCAGGCCACCACAGCATCCGGGTTACCCACGGTGTAGCCGTACTCGAAGCCCATGCCGGCGAACTCAGTCAGGGCCGAGTTGTAGACCATGAACTTACCGCCATTGCCCTTGGACTTCGCCAGGTGAGCAACCGGGTTGTGCTCCTCACCCGTGCGCGGGTCGAAGGCCACAGCGTGGCGCTGAGTGAAGGTACCGCGGCGGGAATCCTCACCGGCCAGGCGGACAACCTTGCCGGAGTTGGCCAGGGAACCGAAAGCGATGAGCTCGCCCCAGCCCCAGTCGATGCCGCCTTCGCGCGAGGACTTCTGGCGGTCCTTGGCCACCTTGGCCACGCGCTTGTGGTACTCGAAGCCCTCCGGCGGGGTGCCGTAGGCGTCACCGATCTCGGCGAGCTCCTCGGCGGTGATGGAGGTGTCCAGACCACGGGTCAGCTCCTGGGAGGAGGTGATGCCGGTCTGTTCCTTCGGACCAGCCTCTTCCGCCTTCTTGTGGTCGGCGAAGACGGACTCCATCTGATCGTGGAAGTCGCGTGCAGCTGCCTCTGCCTCTTCATCGGAGAGGTCACCGCGGCCGATGAGCTCTTCGGTGTAGCGCTCACGGACAGACTTGTGGTCATCGATGATGTCGTAGAGCTGCGGCTGGGTCATCGACGGGTCGTCGGCCTCGTTGTGGCCGCGCAGGCGGTAGCAGACGAGGTCAATGAAGACGTCCTTGCCAAAGCGGCGGCGGTACTCGGTGGCCAGCTTGCCCACCCAGACAACTGCCTCCGGGTTATCGCCGTTGACGTGGAAGACCGGGCAGTCGAAGCCCTTAGCCAGGTCGGTGGCGTAGTGGGTGGAGCGTCCGGAATCCGGGGTGGTGGTGAAGCCAACCTGGTTGTTGACAACTACGTGGACGGTACCGCCGGTGGTGTAGCCGCGCAGCTTGGACAGGTTGATGGTCTCCTGGACCACGCCCAGGCCGGTGAAGGAAGCATCGCCGTGGAGCATGATCGGCACGACGGTGTGGCCCTCCGCGCCCTTGTCCAGGATGTCCTGCTTGGCGCGTGCGATACCTTCCATGACCGGGTCGACGGCCTCGAGGTGAGACGGGTTAGCGGCCAGAGTGACCTTGATTTCGCCGTCACCAAACATCTGCAGGTGCTCGCCCTCAGCACCCAAGTGGTACTTCACGTCACCCGAGCCGCCGAGCTGGCCGCCCTTGTAGTTGCCGTCGAACTCACCGAAGATATCTGCCAGCGGCTTGCCCACGATGTTGAAGAGCACGTTGAGGCGGCCGCGGTGCGGCATACCGATGACGACCTCGTCGAGGTCCTGGCCAGCGGCGGTGTCCACGATGGAGTCCAGCAGGGCGATGAGGGACTCAGCGCCCTCCAAGGAGAAGCGCTTCTGGCCTACGTACTTGGTCTGCAGGAAGTTCTCGAAGGCTTCAGCCGCGTTGACCTTCTGCAGGATGTACTTCTGCTCAGAATTGGTCGGCTTCGGCATGCCGGCCTCGATCTGCTCCTGCAGCCAGCCGCGCTCATCGCGGTCGAGGATGTGGGCGTACTCAGAGCCGACCTTGAGGGTGTAAGCGGAGCGCAGGCGGGTAACCACCTCACGCAGCGTCATGGTTTCCTTGCCACCGAAACCGCCAACGTTGAAGGTGCGGTCCAGATCCCAGATGGTCAGTCCATGGGTAGCCAGGTCGAGGTCACGGTGATCCGGCCAGGGCAGGCCCGGCTGCTTCCAGCCCAGCGGGTTGATGTCAGCCAGCAGGTGGCCGCGGGAGCGGTAGGCCTCGATGTACTGCATGACGCGCGTGTTCTTGTCGACGCCCGTATTGGGGACGTCGGCAGCCCAGCGGAAGGGCTGGTAGGGAACGCCCATGGACTCGAAGAGCTCGTCCCAGAAGGCGTCGTCCAGAATAAGCTGGCCGATGGTGCGCAGGAACTCACCAGACTCAGCGCCCTGGATAACGCGGTGATCATAGGTGGAGGTGAGGGTAACCAGGCGGCCAACGCCCAAATCAGCCAGGCGGTCGGCGGAGGTGCCGGCGAATTCAGCCGGGTAGTCCATGGAACCAACACCGATGATGGCGCCGGAACCCTTGGTCAGGCGGGCGATGGAGTGACGGGTGCCAATGCCGCCCGGGTTGGTCAGGTTGATGGTGACACCGGAGAAGTCATCCATCGTCAGCTTGTTCTTGCGGGAGCGGTCAACGATGTCCTGGTAGGCATCGATGAACTCGGAGAAGGTCTTGTTCTCCGCCTCCTTGATGGCAGCCACGACGAGGGCACGGGAACCATCCTTCTGCGGGAGGTCGATGGCCAGGCCCAGGTTGACGTGCTCCGGCTGGACCACGGTGGGCTTGCCGTCCTTGATTTCGTAGCGCACGTTCATGTCCGGGTGGATCTGAACTGCCTTGACCATGGCGTAGCCCAGGATGTGGGTGAAGGAGATCTTGCCGCCGCGGGTGCGCTTGAGGTGATCGTTGATCATCGCACGGTTTTCCCACATGAGCTTGACCGGGATGTCGCGCACGGTGGTGGCGGTGGGGATCTCCAGGGATTCGTCCATGTTCTTGGCGATTGCCTTGAACATGCCCTTGAGCACGCGGGAGCCCGGCTCCGGTGCATCCTTGATGCGATCCAGCGGGGACTCGGACTTCTTTTCAGCCTTCTTTGCGGACTTAGCGGCCGCGGCGGAAGCCTTAGAGTCGCTCGGTGCCTTGGCGCCCGGAGCTGCAGGGGACTTCTCTGCAGCTGGTGCTGCGCCCTTCTTCTGTGCGGGGGTGGTGGCCGGAGCGTCCGCAGCCTTGGACTGTGCGGCCGACTTCGGTGCCCCGTTGGCCTCAAAGTACTCGCGCCACTCCTTGTCTACGGAGTTCGGGTCCTTTGAGTACTGCTGAAACTGTTCGTCAATCAGCCACGCATTCGGGCCATAGATGCTCGAGTTGCTCACGGCAGATGCTCGCCTCTTTCTGTGCTTCTAAGTTTGTCTTTATTCGACTCTAGTAGGCCAATCCACGGGTGCGAAAGGCACCCCGAAAAGTGTCTTCCCTTATGATACGGGCCTTGGAAGTTTGCCCACTATCCCGGGCGGGTTTCCCGCCTTTTACTCCCCCTGCAGGGGGGAGAGCTGGGTTCCGGCATGGTCAATAACTTGGCGTCCCAATTTACGGTTGGCGGTCGTTCCCAGCACCGCGCCTACACCCATCGGCAGCAGTTTGGACACCCACGCCCACTTGAGCTTCTTGGTGGCCTGCTTCATAAACAGCTTGGTCAGGCGTCCGTTGAGGCCGCTGAGGGTGGGGCCGGAAAAGCGCGAGAGGGTAGCAGCGGAGGTGACGCCGGACAGAGAGGTTGCGTCACCTACAAAGGTATCGACCAACGCGCTGCCCTGGGAGCCGGTGAGCACCACCAAGACTAGGGCGCGGCGGCGCTCCTTATCCCGGATGTTGTCACCGCGCAGGTGCGCGGAGGCGAGGATGTACCAGGCAGCGGCCTCAAGGAAGACCAGGGATTCCGCGCCGATAGTGGCCGCGCCGGTGACTAGGCCGATGCCGGGGATAGCCGCGGATGCGCCGGCAGCGGCACCCGTGCCGGTGATGATGTTCATGAAGTGCTTGTCAATGAGCTCTTGGAGCTGTGCCGGGCTGGCGCTGGGGTTGCGCTTCTTCACGCCCTCGACATAGTTAATGATGACGGAGGACTGGACGGAGACGATTTTGTCGATGGCCCCCAAGAATCCCTTAGTAATGCGGTTGGCCTCATCAATTTCCAAGGTGCCCACGGCCTCTGCGGAGCCAGTCTCCTCGACGGCCCCGTCCCTGAGACTAATGTCTTTGCTCTTTTTCTCCTTGTTAAAGACCTTGTCCAACATTGTCTCACCTAACTTCTTAACTAAATTTGATTGTGAATCTGAACTGTATGTTTACCACCGTATCGAAAAAGCTTTATTCAGCGCGTTAGCAGGCGCGCGCACTAGGGTATGAGACATGAGCGAGTTTGAGCCTTCCCCCTCGCGCGAGGTCAGCGCGGCTGCGGCGCGCTTGCTTGCAGATTCCCTCCACGCCCGTGCCCGCGCCGCCCATGAGGCAGCACGCACCGCGCTTGCCGACGACCTCACGGTGCTCACCACCGGCGGCTGGGTACGCGGCTGCATCGAAGAGGAGTTGCGCACGGACCGTCCGCTGAGCGCTCCCGTGCGCTCGTGGCGCGGGATTCCTTTCGGCGCGGATACATCGGGTGCTCACCGTTTCATGGAGCCGCGACCTGCCCCCGCCTGGGAAGGAATCCGAGATTGCCGCGAGTTCGGGCATGTGGCACCGCAGCCCGTCTATTCCTGGACCGATCGCATCGAGGGCGCAGAGGATTGCTTGACCCTCGATATCGTTCGGCCCCACCGCTCAGGTCCGACCGCTGACCCGGCGACGCCTGGGGCGCGCGAGGCGGGGGAGAAGCTGCCCGTCGTGGTGTATCTGCATGGCGGCAGTTTCATTGTGGGCTCCTCCCACATGCTGATGTTGCGAGGCTTCGAGTTCGCAGCGCAGATGGACGTGGTCTATGTTTCGGTGAACTTCCGCTTAGGTGCTTTGGGCTACCTCGACGTCCGCAGTCTTGGCGGTGCGGCTTGCGCCAACCCGGCTGTGGCGGATCAGGTCCTGGCGTTGGAGTGGGTGCGCGAGAACATCGCCGCCTTCGGCGGAGACCCAGAAAACGTCACGCTCATGGGTGAATCCGCCGGCGGCGCGGCCGTCCTGACACTCATGGCGGTGCCGCGCGCCGAGGGACTGTTCCACCGCGCGATTGCGCAGTCACCGCCCATAGGCATGATTCATTCGCGGGCGCAGTCGGTGTTTTGGGCCCGCGAGCTGGTTCACAAGATGGCTTTGCCGCGCGATACCACCGCGGATGATCTGCGCCAGGAGGATTTCGCGGACTTGGTGCGCTCTGGCCAGTCCATGATGTGGCGCGCGGGCGAGTTGCTGTACCTGAACTCCTGCTACGCACCGACTGTCGATGGCGACCTCATCCCGCAACATCCCATCGAAGCCTTTGAGGACGGCAACCAGCACCCGGTGCCGCTGCTGGTGGGAACCAACTCCGGTGAGGCCAGCTTTGGAAAATTCCTCTTCCAACGCCAGAGCGCCCGGGAGCGCGCGGCCCTGCGGCTGCTGGCCTCCTTTGATCCGGAGAGCGCACCGGATGTCATCGCGGCATACGGCGGTGCGGTCTCGCGCCGCGACTTTGGGGACCTGCTTACCGACGCCCTCTTCTGGGCCCCCACCGTCCGGGTGGCCTCCGAACACGCGCGGCGCTATCCGACGTGGATGTACCGCTTCGACTTCGCGCCGGCAGCACTGCGCTGGTTGGGGTTGGGGGCGATGCATTCGATGGAGCTCTCCAACATCTTTGGAGATCCGGGAGCATCGCGCGTCTCCTTTCTGAACAGTATTGCCAAGCCTTCCGAAATGGAGAACGTAACCGGGGCCATGCAGACGCAATGGGGCGAATTCATTCGGGGCGGGGCCCCGCGAGACGACTGGCCGCAATACCGTGCTCCGCAGCGCTCGACCATGGTTTTCGATGTGGAGCCGCGCGTGGAGGAGGCGCCGATGGAGGGGCGTCGCCAAGCATGGGAGGCCTACGACATGCTGGAGTGGGGCACCGGGCGTCCGGAGATTCTGAAGGAACTGGGATTCCTGCTTGAGGACGGCAGCTATTGAGGGCAAACGCAGGTAAGATGTGTGGGGCCTTGGCAGCAGCCTGGGTGAGACTCCCACATGGATGGATGTTTATCACATGAGCTTTTTTGAAGATATCGCCTCTGCGCTGGACGGGGAGGGCATTGAGTCCCGCGTCAATGACGATGTGATGTTCGTGCCCATCACCTCCGATTTGGAAATCCAGTTTGTGGAAATTGACCCACTTCTGCCAGCCGCCAATGTATATATCGCCGCCGCAGACGTGGACGAGGATGACGAAGACTTCGAGGCCGTTTTGGTGTCCGTGGCGTTCTCTGTGGAGGATGCGGTTGAGGCCGTATCCCGCCACATCGCCACGGACCAGGTGGTGACGGTGCTGCGTGACCTGCTAGAAGGTACCGATGAGCGCATCGCTGAGTTGGAGTTTGTCCAGGACGAATTCAACCCGAACCTCGTCGTGGCGGAGGTAGCCAATGACTCGGAACTGCGCGTGCTGGTGGAGACCATCGACGGTGTTCCGAGCGCGGTCGTTCGTTTCCTCTCCTTCGACTTTGATGAGGAAGAGCTCGATGAGCTGGAGGATGAGGCAATCAGCAAGCTCTGGGATATCGAGACTCCAGAGGACCTGAGCGAAGAAGAGCGCGTTGCCATCTTCGGTGACGCGGAAGACATGGACGGCGGGCTAGCTCCCATCATCGAGGTTCCTGCCGAGGCCCTCGAACTGGGCACCTACACCGACTTTGACCGTCTCTTTGACGTGCTGAGCCTTGTCTCCGATCAGGCCTTGGACTGGGAAGCCCAGCTGGTCAGCATCGATGATTCCGATATTGACGAGCCTGAGGTCTATGACATTTTCGGCGCTGACGATGAGGACGAGGACGACGTTCTTTTCGACGACGATGATGACGATGACTCCGACATCGAGGAAGGCGACGCCGACGACTAAAAACGTCCGGGGTAGGGTAGGAGCGTACTTTTCCCTGGCGTTGAAGAGGAGCAACCAAGACAAATGCCGAATGACAAGGCATCACTGAGCCAGCGTCTGTGTGTTGGCTCAGCGCTAGTGTGCGTGGCCTTGTCTTGGGTCCTGTCGTTGCGCCCGGACTATGGCCATCGTGATTTTGTCTTTTCCTCCGTGCTTTCGACCGGCGTGTGGTGCCTGAGTCTGCTCGGCGCAATTCTCTTCATTGCCGCACAGTGGCGGTCCTTGGGTAACCACGCACTGTTCAACCCTTTGCTTGCAGTGGCGGCAAACCTCCTCTTGTCGTCGTTGATCTTCAACATCAACATCCCCTTGTACCTCGACATGATGGGCACGGCTTTCATAGCAATCGTTTACGGCCCTGTCTTGGGAATGGGCACCGCAGTTTTGAGCGCTTGCCTGGCTAGTATCAATAACCCGTCGCTCTTGGCGTATTTGCCAACAGCCGTGGTGGTTGCCTATTTGTTTGGCTGGCTTGCTCGCCGTGGTGTGGTCAAACGAATGTTGGCCATGATGCTTGCTGGTACCGGGCTGGGCATTGTCGCAGGATTGTTGTCCGCCGTTTCTACGTGGTTACTTCCCAGCGATTACGGCCAGCGCGGCCCCGCTGAACTTATAGCGCTGTGGGAGCTCATACTGCACGATGAACACCTTGCCATTCTGCTTCAGAACCTGTGCTCTGACGTCATTGATAAGACGTTTACGGCGCTTGTGGTGTGCATTGCAATCCGCTTGGCGCCGAAGCCCATCCTTCGCCTTTATGACTACCCGGAGACGCGCCCAGCATTGGATCGCGTGCTGACGGAGGACAGGTTCTCGCTTTCTCTTGATGAGGAGCCGCCCAAAGGTTTTCTGGACCGGATCCAGCGCTATTTCTAGCGGCTGAGTATCTCAATTAGATAAGGTCCACCGGTACTAGGCGGCCTGACTAAATCCTTCGAAAAGGGAAAGCGGGGAATGCACTGGTGTGTAGGTGCTATCCACCAGCCACACAAACGTCGCCGCGCTGCTGCTGGAAATCTCATGCACCGCGGAGACGAGTTCTTCAGGGACCAAGGCCCGCACCCACGCTTCCGCTAGTGAGGGGGCGACGGGGCGGCCAGTGGGATCAGTAATGCGCACCGTAACGAGGTAGGAGGGCACGCGCTTTTCGCCATACCCCAGAACGCGGGCCTTAGCCCGCTCACCCACGCGGTGGCGCGAAATGGTAAGCGTCAGCGGGAGTGCTTCACCGCCATATATCTCTACCGGTGGCAGCACTTTTGATGGCGGGCGCCACTGCGGCGTCGGCCGCGCAAGCGAGCGTGGATGGCGGATGATGCTCTCTATGGAGCGAAGCGTTTCGTGGTGGTGGTAGAGGATATCCGCGGTGAGTTCACCGGTGCTGAGAGTGGACGGGGACTGAACGGAAGTGTGAATGCTGCTGTAGTTCTTCATGGCCCACACACTAGAAATCCGCGCGGACATCACCGAACTCTTTGGGAACGTATGTTCGATGAAACGTTCGACGATTTGACGGGGTGGGATACAGTGAATGGCGATATGAAAAATACTGCAGCTCCGCAGGTTAAGATCCCGCGGGAAATTTGGGTCATGGTCACCGCCGGGTTCATCATCGCCTTGGGGTACGGGCTCATTGCGCCGCTGCTTCCACAGTTCATCGTCAGCTTCGACGTCTCGATGGCGGCGGCCGGGCTCGTTGTCTCCGTCTTTTCCGCCAGCCGCCTTGTCTTCGCCCCGGCCGCCGGCTTCCTCATTGACCGCGTGGGCACGCGCCGCGTGTACGTGACAGGTTTGTTCACCGTGGCGCTCACCACCGGTTTGGTGGGAATGGCGCAGGAATACTGGCAGATCGTCGCTCTGCGGGCTATCGCCGGCATTGGCTCGACGATGTTTACTGTCGCGGCGATGGGGCTCATCGTGCGCCTGGCACCGCCCAGCATCCGCGGGCGCTGTTCGGCCACCTACGCCACATCCTTTCTTCTCGGCAACGTGATTGGTCCGCTCGTGGGTGCGAGCCTTTCCTTCCTGGGGTTCCGGTGGCCCTTCTTTATTTACGGCACCGGTGTGGCCATCGCCGCGCTGGTTGTGTGGATCCTCATGCCGTCGGTCAATCGCGCCGATGAGCGCCGGCGCCAACTCCGTCCGATGCACTTGGCGGAAGCCTGGGAGGATACCGCCTACCGGGCGGTACTGACGTCGAATTTTGCCCAAGGCTGGATCAACATGGGCGTGCGCGTGGCTGTCCTCCCTCTGTTCGCAGCCGCCATTTTTGCCAACGGCGCCTCGACGTCGGGCGTCGCTCTGGCGGCCTTCGCCGCCGGCAACGCCATTGTCCTGCAGTTCTCCGGATCATGGTCTGACCGGGTCGGACGTCGCCCGCTCATCATTGCAGGACTGGTGGGTTCCGCATTGTTCGTTGGCACGCTGGGCTTGGCGACGAACATCGTATCCCTCCTCATCCTCTCCGCCCTGTCCGGCGCGGCATCGGGCCTCATCGCTCCGTCGCAGCAAGCAGCCGTGGCGGACATCGTCGGCTCGCAGCGCTCGGGCGGACAGGTGCTGTCGACGTTCCAGATGGCAGGTGACTTCGGGCAGATTTTAGGCCCGATTTTCATCGGGCTGCTGGCGGATAGGTACGGATTTGAGACCGCTTTCGGGTTCTGCGCAGTAGTGGCTGCGGCCGGCATTGTTGCGTGGGCATTCGGCCGCGACACCTTGGGGGAGCGGAAGATCATTCTGCGTGGGTTGCGCCGCCGCTACCACCCGCGGCGATAGAAAGCGGAATAGTCCGACTACGAATTGCTAGCGGAGTTGTGCTGACGGAGTTTTGGGGCGGCTTTAACGCTACTTAGCGCGTGTGGCGCGCTTTCTTGCTGCATGCAGCCCATCGTGGGGTGGTGCCAGTCTTGAAGCTGCGTTCCCTAAAACGCGTAAACCCATACACGGAAGTTTCGGAACCGGTATCTGGGCGGTTCCAGCGCTTTTGGCTACGCTCGCTCGCGGCTCCCATAACCGACCTCCATTTTTTCTGCACCAAGGCAACAGAGATTAATTACTTCTTAATCTGCTAAGAAAAGATTAATTTATGGTGGTTACGGCGTCAACTTCCTGGCTTAACTCACTGTGAGGTTTAAGCCACAGTGCGCCCGGCTGCATAAAGCTGCTTGGGCATGTCACGGCGGAGGCTCCATTCGAACTGGATCGGCTTCTCACCGCTGTGCGTGACGTAATCGACGTTTCCTAGGAAGGTATATGCCGAAGCCGTATCCACCTTGTTCTTCTTATTAAAACGGGTTGCGATGATGATGTTGCCGTTGAGCTCATGGTGGTGGATGTAGCGGCGGGCCATCGCGGACTTAAGTGATGTGGTGGATTGGGATTCCCAGTGCAAACGATCCGGTGCTAGCGGGTAATCGCGGTAGTTTGTCGAAGCACTAACGTTCTCATCCTTTTGGAAAGTAACCAGGAAAAGATCAGTGTTAGAGGCATCGAAGCGGCGTACCCCTTCGCGTGGGAGGTTGGCGAGCTTGCGCAGAGAGCCGTCGTCCAAAGCGCCGACGAGTTCGGCGAGGCTGTAATCCGCGTGTGTTTCCAAGACACTATTCGTCGATTTCTCTGGGATGACTCGGGAGCGGTCGAGTGTGAGCCGCATAACCTGAGTTACTTCGGCGACGAAGGCAGGGCAGGCGCGGATGATGCTCAGGGCCTGGTCAATGGTCTCTGGGATTGCCGTATTTGAGTTCGCCCACAGAGCCAGCACAAGCATGGTGGCGTACCGGACTTGCTCGGGAGTCATGTCCTTTTCATATGGCCCATCCGGAGAAACCAGGAGACTGTAGGCCGCTACGCGGTTGGGATCGTTGATGTGTAACAGCACCCGGATTCGGCTGAGTAGAAACTCTTCGTGCTCGCTCGCAGGGCCGGAGGGCAGCAGGTTCTCGTCGCGAAGCAGCGTGGTCCACGTAATGCCCTTGCGACGGTAAATGTCTTCCACGGGGACGCCAGAGCTATTTATGAAGCTTGCGAGATCGGTCGTGCCGTAGTCAGTAATCAGTGCTCGTATCTTCTTAACTGTGTTCCGGGCCAAGCGTTTGATGTTCTTTAGAACGCGCTCGGTCGTTACGCGGTCCAAGGTGATGTTGGAGCCAGGCGGGGCAGTGGGGAATCCTTGCTCTACCTCCTTGGCGAGGTTCTTTCCGCGAGCGGCGGTAAGCACCTTGAAGCGCTCTTCGAAATCGAATTCCTCGTGCTGGAGGCCTAGGAAATCAAAGACGGTGCAGGCGTTCTTTCCTTCGTTGAGGCGCAGGCCGCGGCCGAGCTGTTGGACGAAGAGCACCGGGCTTTGCGTCGGGCGCAGAAGCAGCAGCGTGTTGACCGCTGGGATATCGACGCCTTCGTTGAAAATATCGACCGCGAAGATGATCTTGATAGTGCCTTCGCGAAGCTGCTCAATGGCGCGACGACGCTCATCAACGTTGAGCTTGCTGCTGACCGCTAAGGCAGGGATGCCGAAAAGGTTGAATTGCTCCGCCATGTATTCGGCGTGGGCGATGGTCACGCAGAAGCCAAGGGCCTTCATTTCGGAGAGATCGAAGATGCGATGATTGAGCTCGTTGATGATGAACTTGGTGCGCTTTTCTCCGGCCTTGATATAAATCTCGCTCAGCTCCGAAGCTTGGTAGTCCTTCTTTCCACGGTTCCAGGTCAGGCTAGTCAGGTCAGTAGCATCGTCGACTCCGTAGTAATGCAACGGTGCGAGGAGCTGGAGGCGCAATGCATCCCAGAGGCGAAGCTCATGGGCTACTCGATAGTCGAAATACTTCTGGACGTTCTCGCCGTCACCGCGCTCCGGCGTAGCCGTTAGCCCCAGGAGCTCACGCGGCTGCAAGTAGTCAAGGACTGCGCGGTAGGTCGAAGCTTCGGCGTGGTGGAACTCATCAATGACGACGACCTCAAAATGGTCCGGTGTAATCTGGGCCAGGCGCTCGCCATGCAGCGATTGGATGCTGGCGAAGACATGGTCCCACTGGCCGGGTTGCTCACCGCTTAGGAGGAGTTCACCAAAGCTGGCATTACGAAGAACCTCGCGGTACGTCCGCTGGGCCTGGGTGAGAATCTCACGCCGGTGGGCAATGAAAAGCAGACGTGGCCTACGCCCCAGCTTCTCGCACAGGCGGCGGTAGTCCAATGCGGCCACGACCGTCTTGCCTGTACCGGTGGCGGCAATCAGGAGGTTGCGGTGACGATCGTGAACTTCGCGCTCGGACTCTAAAGCTTCGAGCATCTCTTCTTGGTAGGGGTAGGGCTCGACGCGAAGGCCAGATAGCTCGAGCTTTTCGCCGGGCTTTGATTCGAGGAATTTGGCGCTGCCGAGAGCCTCCTTGAGGCGCGCGTAGTCCTTCTCCGGTTCAAAGGTTTTGAAGTGATTGTCGTACCAATAGCTATCGAAGGTCTTGATGAACTTCTCAATGATCTCCGGCGTGGAGGAACGAGAACCTCGGACGTTCCATTCCCAACCATCAACCAGCGCTGAGCGCGAAAGGTTTGAGCTGCCGATGAAGGCGGTGTCGAACCCGGACTTTCGCCGAAAGAGCCAGGCCTTGGCATGCAAGCGTGTGCTCTTGTGTTCGTAGCAAATGCGGACTTCAGCACCGTAATCTTCCACGAGTCGGCGCACTGCGGCTGCTTCGGTCGCCCCGCAGTAAGTGGACGTAATGACTCGCAACGGAATCTGGTGATCCCTGAGGTATTCCAGTTCATCGCTGATGACCGCAATGCCCGAGCTCTTGATGAAAGCGCACAGCAGATCGACGGAATCCGCCGTGCGGATCTCGCGAGCGATTTCGACCGACATATTTGTATCGTCCACGCTGTTGGTGAACAAGGCACTGGTGTTGAGCGAGACCTCCGGAAGCTCTGGTGGCTCTTCAAGCTCTGATCTGTAGATAGCGTAGAGCAGCTGTTCTGCGGCGATAGACTCATCCGCACCAAGGTGTTGTGCTAGCGCATTGATGAGGGCAACGCGGTCCTCCGCCTTCGTCATCTCGGTGAGTTTTTGTTCAAGTGCTTTGGCAAAATGCTGGGACACTGCCGCGGCGAAGCGCGGATTGACGTCCTTCGTGGACTCGTGAGCAATGCCAGTAGCAGCCGTGGGGCGCGCTCGCTTGGTCTCCTCGATTCGCTCCTGAACACGAGCGGTGACCGGGGTTTCGTAGATGCCGAAGGGCAGGATGGATTCGAAACTCATAGGCGCGAGGAAATAAGTTTGACGGCGGGAATGTCTGCGGGAGCCCAGTCGAGTTCCCGTGCCGCGGCAGGGGTCACCCAACGAGTCTCATCGTGATCACTAAGGGTTAGTTCACCGGATGCAATGCGGCACAGAAAAGTAGTTAGCTCAATGGTGGCGAAGTCATACTCGTACACGGTCGAGGTGACCTTGTCGCCAACGGTTGCGGTTACGGAAAGCTCTTCCTTGATCTCACGCGCGAGCGCCTGCTCCGGGGTTTCGCCAGATTCAATCTTGCCGCCCGGAAACTCCCACATGCCGGCGAGGGACTTTCCAGGAGCCTTTCGGCAGGCCAGGAAACGATTGCCGTCTGTGAAGACGGCGCCGACAACACGAATCGGTGAACTCATGGGGACCAGTATGCCGGCTGGCCCCGGTCTTATCTAGGAATTCGCGCCCGTGGCAGCAGAAAAATGCGCCGTCACAATGTCATCAATCAACCGCGCGGCCAGCTTGGCGGTGTGGGCGTCGATGTCGAAGGTGGGGTTGAGCTCGACGACGTCGACAAGCGCCAGGCGTCCCGTGGCGGCGATGGTGAGTGCGAGTTCTCGGATGATGTTTACCGGGACGCCGAGGCCTGCGGGGGCGGAGACACCGGGTGCTTGGTCGGCGGGCAGAACGTCCAAGTCGATGGAGAGGTGGATGGGTGTGGTACCGGCGCAGATGCGCGCGGCGGTGTCGCGCACCTGGGCGCGGTCCATGCTGAGCAGTTCCTCGTCGAGGACGACGGTGACGCCGAGGGTGGAGGCTTCGTCGAAAAGCACCGGCGTGTTGTTGGGGCGGGAGATTCCCAGGACGGAATAGTCGAAGTCCTCGCGGCCCACCAGGTCAGAAATCTGCTTGAACGGGGTGCCGGAGGTGGGCACGTCCGCGGTGCGGAGATCGAAATGCGCGTCCAAGTTGATGATCTGCAGTGGGCCCTGGGCGCGGAAGGCGCCGCGGTGGGAGCCGAAGGCTGTCTCGTGGCCGCCGCCGAGGATGATGGGCAGGTGCCCGGCGCGCGAGAGTGTCTCCACTGCTTCGGAGAGGCGCTCGTGGGAGCCCTCCAGGTCGGTGCCTTGAGTGGTGATCGTGCCGGCGTCGTAAAGCGGGTGCGTATGGTGCAGCGCCAGGGAACCCAGGGCGCTGCGCAGGGCGGCCGGGCCTGCAGCCGCGCCGGGGCGTCCATGGTTGCGCTCAACGCCCTCGTCGGAGGCAAAACCAAGGAGTGCGACGCCGGGTTCTGCCTGGGGCTTGGCGACGTCCAGCGGGCGAACCACGCTGTGCCACCGCGCATGCTCGGGGCCCGGGCCATCGGAGCGGCCGGACCACTCGGGGGCGGGGGAGTAGGCGGGGGCATCAACGGTGTTCATGGTTATCCTTTCGCGTCTGCTTCTTGCGGGTCCGTTCCCTGTGGAGCCCGCGCGGCGGTGCGGCGGCCGGTGAGGTAGAAGATGGCCGTCATGAGGAGGATGAAGATAACGCCCGTGGCGAGTGCCGGGCGGTACTGCTCCTGCCACACCATGATGCCAAAAGTGAAGATGATGAAGGCGATGGAGAAGTATTGGCCCCAAGGCCAGAAGGGGACGGTGTATTCCAGGCTGGCGCGTTCTTCGGTGGGCATCTGGCGGCGGGAGGCCACGTGGGCCAGGAGGATCATCAACCACACGTAGATGGTGGCGAAGGTGGCCAGGGAGGCGATGATTTCGAAGACATTCTCCGGGATGAGCGCGTTGAGCGCGGTGCCGATGATCATGACGATGAGCAGGATAATCATGGTCATGACGGGCACACCCCGAGTCTTCTTCGCCATGATCTGCGGCGCGAGGTTCTGGCGTGCCAAGCCGGTGAGGACGTTGCCGGCGCCGAAGAGATCGGCGTTGATGGCAGAAACCGCCGCGGTGATGACGACGACGTTGAGGGCGGCCGCGGCCCAGGTGACGCCGAGGGTGGAGAAGATTTGGACGAAGGGGCTTTCCTCACCGGTGATGCTGCGCCAGGGGTTGATCATGAGGATGACCAGGATGGCCAGGACATAGAAGAGCAGGATGCGCACCGGGATGGTGTTGACGGCCTTCGGCACGGACTTGGCGGGGTCCTCGGCCTCCGCGCTGGCGACGCCGACGATCTCCGTGCCGCCGAAGGCGAAGAGGACGAGGATGAAGGAAGCGACCATGCCGGAAATACCGTTGGGGAAGAAGCCGCCATCGTTGACCAGGTTGGCCGGGCCGGTGGTCTCCGCGGTGGAGAGGCCGAAGACGAGCACGGCCACGCCGCCTAGGATCATTGCGATGACGGCGCCGACCTTGACGATGGTGAAGGCGAATTCCAGCTCGCCGAAGGCCTTAACCGTGGCGAGGTTGGCGCCGCCGACGAGGAGCAGCGTGGCGGCGACCCACACCCACTTGGGCGAGCCGGGGAACCAAAATTGCATATAGACGCCGATGGCGGTCAGGTCCGCTAGGGCCACGATGACCATCTCGAAGGCGAACATCCAGCCGGTGATATAACCCGCCCAGGGGCCTAGGAAGGCGCGGGCGTATTCGGCGAAGGAGCCGGTGACGGGGTGGTGCACGGACATCTCACCCAGCGCGCGTAGGAGGAAGTAAACCACGGCGCCGCCGAGGAGATAGACCAAGAGGACCGAGGGGCCGGCGGCTTGGATGGCGCCGGCGGAGCCGTAGAACAGGCCGGTGCCGATGGCCGAGCCCAAGGCGATGAAGTGCAGGTGCCGGTGTTTCAAGCCGGGGCGCTTGGCGGTGGTTTCTGCCACGGGGATGCGTCCTCCTCAGTTCCCCAATGCGGTGCTCGTTGGTTCCGGCGCCGCGGATGAAGGGGAGTGGTTGGTGCGGGTGGGTCTGGGAGTTACTTTCCTCTAGTTCAGACGTGGGGTCAATTTTGTGGTGGGGGTGGCACGGTTGGGCTCTATGGCGGGGGACTCATTCCGCTTGTGGGGGTGACGTGTGTGACAAGTGTGTGTGGTGCCGCTAGTATGTGGAAGACCTGCGTGTGGCTGTCGCGTGGGCACGGCTTCAAGCAACCGCCTTTTCTTGGTGTGTGCTTGATCGGCGCGATCATTTAAGAGAACGCGTTTGTGGCCGTGCTAATGACGTGTAGTTTCCACCACCGTGAGGTAGAACATGAACTCTGAAGACGCAATCGTTGACGCCTTCTACGAGAGCGACGACGATGTCCCCTCCAAGAAGGGCATCTGGCGCCTCTTTGTCTACAGCGCTATTGGCGCTTTCGTATTCTTCTTTCCCATCAGCTATGACGGAAAGAAGTCCATCCCGCTTGACCACATGGTCACCATCATCCGCACCTATGCCGATGCCTTCGTGCCCTGGTTCATCCTGGCGCTGGCGCTCTATGGCACGGTGCGCAGCATCGTGAACAAGAACTGGCGGGAGGGGCCGCTGCAAGCGGTCTTTACAGTTCTCAACGTGGTGGGCCTGGTGGTTTCCTTCCTCATGGTCATCGGAACCCTGCCGGGAGTGCTGGGCAATGAGGGCATCGTGCCCTTCCTGTGGAATTCCATTGCCACCCCGGTGGGCCTCATCGTGCCGATTGGCGGCGCCTTCCTGGGCCTGCTGATTGGCTATGGCCTCCTTGAATTCGTGGGCGTGTTCATGCAGCCCATCATGCGCCCGCTGTGGCGCACGCCGGGGCGCTCCGCCATCGACGCGGTGGCCTCCTTCGTGGGCTCCTACTCGCTGGGAATTCTCATCACCGACCGCGTGTATCAGCGCGGCGGCTACACCGCGCGTGAGGCATCCATCATCGCGACGGGCTTCTCGACGGTCTCGGCGGCCTTCATGGTGATCGTCGCCAAGCAGCTCGACCTGATGGGCATGTGGGGGACCTACTTCGCGGTATCCCTCCTGGTGACCTTTGTGGTTACGGCGATTACCGTGTGGATTCCGCCGCTGAGCAGGATCCCTGATGAGTACGTGGACGGCGTGCAACCGGACCCAGAAAAGCCGGTCAAGGGTAACTTCATCAAGGCCGCCTGGCGCGAGGCGCTGCTGGCGCTGGACCGCGCGCCGTCCTTGGGCGCTGCCATCTGGGAGAACCTGCGCGATGGCGTGCGCATGGCGGCGGCGATCGTGCCCTCCATCATGTCCGTGGGCCTGATCGGCCTTTTGCTGGCTAACTTCACCCCGCTCTTCGATTGGTTGGGATACCTGTTCTACCCATTCGCGTGGATTGTCCAGCTGCCGGAACCGGCACTCGCGGGCAAGGCAGCCGCCATGGGAATCGCGGAAATGTTCCTGCCTGCCACCGTGGCGGCCGGGTCCTCGAGCATGGTGCTCAAGTTCGTGATCGGCGTGGTCGCGATTTCCGCCATCATTTTCTTCTCCGCGCTGGTGCCCTGCATCCTGGCCACCAAGATTCCTATCAAGCTGTGGCAGCTCGTGGTCATCTGGTTCGAGCGCGTGGTGCTCACCATCATCATTACGACGCCGATTGCCTTCTTGGTGACCTAAGGAGGACTTAAACGAGGGCTCACTAGAATGTGGGCCCATGAGTACCTCCCGAGTCCCGGCGGCGCGCAACGCGCTGGAAATCCTCAGGCTGCTGTCCACTATCGACGTGCCGATTTCCGCCGCGCGCATTCGCAGCGAGCTGAACCTACCGCGCTCGTCCACCTACCACCTGCTCAAGGAGATGGTGGACGCAGGATTCGTGGTGCACCTGCCGGAGAACCAAACCTATGGGTTGGGGCTCGCTGCCTACTCCATGGCCGCGGCTTATGCCACGCAGCAGCCCCTCGTGAAGGCAACGCAGGGGCACCTTGAACGCATCGCTAGCACTGTGGGCGGCTCGGGGCACCTGTCACGTTTGGCGGGGTCGGAGATCCTCTACCTCAACGAGGTGCGCGCGCCGGGGGCGCTGTCACTGGTCACGGAGAGGGGAGTGCGCCTGCAGGCACAAAAGACGGCCTCCGGGCGCGCCATGCTGGCGCTGCTACCAGAAGCGGAATGGCGGGCGGCCTATTTCCCTGGTTCCTTAGGTTTTGGGGAGTACAAAGAGATACTGCGCCAGGTACGCGAGCGTGGTTGGGCCGAAGAAATTGAGGTGGTGGCGCGGGGGCAGGCGTCGGTAGGCGTGGCGGTGGTGGACCACGTGGGCAGGCCCGCGGCGGCGCTGGCTGTGACCTTTCCCGTGGGCACCGTTGATGCCGCCGGAGTGGCGCAGAAACTACACGCGGCTGCGCAGCAGGTTGCGGCGAGGATGTACGGGCGCCGTTAGTGTGCGTGGGTGTGCGAGGTGCTTGCGCGCCGGGGAACCTGTTGTACTATGAGCGCAGCGCGTAAGGCTGTCGCGCGTATCACTATTTTTCTAAACTTGTGAAAGCAAGTACGTATTTTCGCGTGCCTATTCTACCCCTTATTGAAAGGGGCGAGGTGCGGGTAATGCAGTGACGTCGAAGGAGCCTTACATGTCCAATTCTGATCCCTCCACCGTGACCGTGGGTATCGGTGCGCTGAGCATCGAAGAGGTTGTAGCCGTAGCGCGCTATGGCGCACAGGTAGAGATTTCTGAGGATGCCCTGGCGGAAATCGCCTCCACTCGCGAGCGCGTCGAGGAGTTGGCCCAGGACCCGACTCCGGTCTACGGCATTTCTACTGGTTTCGGCGCGCTGGCCCGCCGTCATATTCCGGAGGAGATGCGCGCGCAGCTGCAGCTCTCGCTCGTGCGCTCCCATGCTGCGGGCACGGGCCCGGAGGTAGAGCAAGAGGTTATCCGAGCGCTCATGTTGCTGCGCCTGTCCACCCTGTGTACTGGCCGCACCGGCGTGCGTCCGGTGGTGGCGCAGACCTATGCCGCGGTGCTCAACGCGAATATCCACCCGGTGGTCCGCGAATACGGTTCTTTGGGCTGTTCCGGTGATTTGGCGCCGCTCGCGCACTGTGCGCTGGCGCTGTTGGGCGAGGGCGAGGTGCGCGTCGATGGCGGCGACATCACCCCAGCCGCTGAGGCCCTGGAGGCTGCCGGCATTGAGCCGCTCAAGCTGCGTGAGAAGGAAGGCTTGGCGCTAATCAACGGCACCGACGGCATGCTGGGGCAGCTGTGCCTGGCTATTACAGATCTGCGCGAACTGGCCAAGACCGCGGATATTGCCACCGCAATGACGGTGGAAGGTCTGCTGGGCACTCTGGTGGTCTTCGCCGATGACCTGCAGCAGCTGCGCCCGCACCCGGGCCAGGCGGATGCTGCGGCGAATATCCTCTCGGTGGCGGAAGGCTCGGAGATTCTCGCGGCGGCCCTCGAGGACTTCAAGAAGAAGCAGGTCCAGGACGCCTATTCGGTGCGCTGCGCCCCGCAGGTGGCCGGTGGTTTCCGCGATACCCTGGCGCATACCGCCTTGGTTGCGGAGCGTGAGCTCGCTGCGGCCGTCGACAACCCGGTGGTGGCCAAGGATGGGCGCGTGGTTTCCAACGGTAACTTCCATGGCGCGCCGGTGGCCTACGCGCTGGACTTTTTGGCCATCGTTGTGGCTGACCTGGCTTCCATTTCTGAGCGCCGGACCGACCGCTTCCTCGACGTCGCTCGCAACCGCGGACTCAACGCCTTCCTGGCCGATGACCCAGGCGTGGACTCCGGCCACATGATTGCTCAGTATGCGCAGGCGGGTATCGTCTCTGAGCTCAAGCGCCTGGCCAACCCGTCTTCGGCGGATTCCATCCCGTCTTCGGCGATGCAGGAAGACCACGTCTCCATGGGCTGGTCGGGTGCGCGCAAGCTGCGCAAGGCAGTCGATGGCCTGCAGCGCGTCCTCGCCATCGAAATCCTTACCGCCGCCCGCGCCATCGATATGCGCGAGGGCCAGCCGGCCAAGGGTACCGGCGCGGTTATCGACGCTCTGCGCCAGACTGTCCAGGGTCCGGGCACCGACCGCTACCTCTCCCCGGAGATTGAGGAGACCGTGCGCCTGGTCAAGGAAGGTGCGCTGGTGGATGCGGTAGAGGGGGCCGTCGGCACGCTGCGCTAACTCCACCCCAGCCCCATGGTCCACACGGTCCATGGGGCTTTCTCGTGCGCCCTTGATTTCAAAAGTGCAGACCTGGAAGTACAGACCTGCTGGTCGTCGCAAAGCACTGCCTTGGCGCTTCACGACGCCCACCTGCATGAATGCACTTCCAGGTCTGCACTTTTGGCTGGGTACCGGATTGCAGGTAGTGCGGCGGAGGCGAAGTACGGAAGCCTATCTGTGGCGAGGCACACAAAGCTGGGTTATGAGTAGTGCATGAACAATGAACAACTCTTTAACTTCTTAGACCAGCATCTTATCGACCTTCGCAAGCTACCCAATGATGATCCCCGGTGGAAGAAGGTGCACGCCGGCAAGGTAGCCAAACTGGCGTGGTGCTTCGTACTGCCGATGATGCATTGGCACGAACTCAAGCCGTGGCAGAAGGAGACCACGAAGGCATATGTGCTCGGGTTGACCTTGCCCAAGGCAACATTAGTGGGAAAATCCGCCGCCCTTATTCACGGAATTCCGCTGGTTGTGCCGCCGACCGAATGGGAGGCAACGTTGCCTTCGAACTCGGTACCTCCACGATCTAAAGCCACTGTCCGTTATCGCCGCATGGACTTGCGCGGTAAAGAGACGGTGGTTCACGGGATTCGCGTGTCAACCCTGGAGCGCACGGCCATTGATATTGCGCGGTTCTATGGATTTGAGGAGGGACTCGTTGCCGTCGATGACGTGCGGGCGCGCAATGTTGGCCAGTTCTGGATCAGTGAGACGCTCGGCGCTATGGGGAGAGTTAAGGGTGTTGCCGCCGCGCGGCGGGCGGTTGCTGAAAGCATCAACTGCTCGGAGTCACCGTGGGAATCCTATGCCCGTGCCTTGATTCTTGCGGCGGACTACCCGGAGCTGCGCTGGGTCAAGGCGCAGTATGTGATTGAGAACTATCGAGCGGATCTGGTCATTAATGGGTGGCTCGTGATTGAGATTGACGGGAACGTCAAGTACAGGCACGAGGTTGAAGAGGTGATTCGCGCGGAACACCGGCGCCAGCAAGCCATCCTCAATAAGGGCTACATCGTTTTGAGGTTTAGCCCAGAACAGTTGAGTTCGCGGCCTGACTATTTCCAGGAGACGGTGGGGAAGCACTTGGCGCGCGGCCCTCGTTTGTAGATGTGCAGACCTAGAAGTGCAGACCTGCTGGTCGTCGTCAAGCACTGCCTTGGCGCTTCACGACGCCCACCTGCATGAATACACTTCCAGGTCTGCACTTTTGGGTTTGATGGAGGCGGACAGCGCGCCGCTGCAGTACGGGTCGTGCGACAGTCTTGTATCTGAGACAACTAGGTCAAAAGTGTCCTGGCTCATGGTGCTGCGTCACAGTAACTTGTCCTGTGTGACGCTGACCAAGCCTTAAAAGGGACAGCCCCGGGAAACCGGCCTTGGGGGTTTGGGAGGGCGTCGAAAAGCACGAGCGAAAGGAAGTCATGTCTGAACCCCGCGAAGTACGCGCCCCGCGCGGAACCGAACTGAACGCCAAGTCTTGGCAGACCGAAGCCCCGCTGCGCATGCTCATGAACAACCTCGACCCCGAGGTTGCCGAGCGTCCCGAGGACCTCGTGGTCTACGGTGGCACCGGCCGTGCCGCCCGCAGCTGGGAAGCCTTCGATGCCATCGTGGAGTCCCTCAAGGACCTCGAAACCGATGAGACCCTGCTGGTGCAGTCCGGCAAGCCGGTGGGTATCTGGAAGACCAACGAGTGGGCACCGCGCGTGCTCATCGCCAACTCCAACCTGGTCGGTGACTGGGCCAATTGGGAGCACTTCCGCAAGCTCGAGGACGAGGGCCTGATGATGTACGGCCAGATGACGGCCGGCTCCTGGATTTACATCGCCACCCAGGGCATCCTGCAGGGTACTTTTGAGACCTTCGCGGCCGTGGCCAAGAAGCGCTTCAACGGCACGCTCGCCGGCACCTTCACCCTGACCGGTGGCTGCGGCGGCATGGGCGGCGCGCAGCCGCTGTCCGTTACTTTGAACGGCGGCGCCTGCCTCATCGTTGATGTTGACGAAACCCGCCTGAAGCGCCGCCAGTCCAAGCGCTACCTCGATGAGGTCGTCACCGACCTGGACGAGGCGCTGAAGCTGGTGCTCGACGCCAAGGAGAACAAGAAGCCGCTGTCCGTCGGTCTGGTGGGCAACGCCGCCGAGGTCTTCCCGGAGGTGCTGCGCCGCCAGCGCGCCGGCGAGTTCACCGTGGATATTGTTACCGACCAGACCTCCGCGCACGACCCGCTGAGCTACCTGCCCACCGAAATCACCGTCGAGGATTGGCACAACGAGGCCAAGGCGGATCCGACCACCTTCACGAAGAAGGCCCGCGAGGCCATGGCCGCCCAGGTCCAGGCCATGGTGGAATTCCAGGACGAGGGCGCCGAGGTCTTCGACTACGGCAACTCCATCCGCGACGAGGCCCGCAAGGCCGGCTATCAGCGCGCCTTCGAGTTCCCGGGCTTCGTCCCGGCCTACATCCGCCCGCTCTTCTGCGAGGGCCTTGGCCCGTTCCGCTGGGCAGCGCTTTCCGGCGACCCGGAGGATATCAAGGTCACCGACCAGGCACTCAAGGAGCTCTTCCCGGACAACGAGCACCTGCACAACTGGCTCGATGCCGCAGAGGAGTACGTGGAGTTCGAGGGCCTGCCGGCACGTATTTGCTGGCTGGGCTACAACGAGCGCCACAAGGCTGGCTTGCTCTTCAATGACTTGGTCAAGGAAGGCAAGATCAAGGCCCCGATCGTCATCGGCCGCGATCACCTGGACTCCGGCTCCGTGGCCTCCCCGTACCGCGAGACCGAGGCCATGCTCGATGGCACCGATGCCGTGGCTGACTGGCCGCTGCTCAACGCCATGACCGCTGTGTCTTCCGGTGCCACCTGGGTATCCATCCACCACGGCGGTGGCGTGGGCATGGGCCGCTCCATCCACGCGGGCCAGGTCACCGTCGCCGATGGCACCGAGCTGGCCGCCGCCAAGCTGCGCGCGGTGCTCACCAACGACCCGGGCATGGGCGTTATCCGCCACGTGGATTCCGGTTACACTCGCGCCAAGGAAGTCGCCGACGAGCGCGGCGTGCGTATCCCGATGGAATTCAAGGCCCGCGACTAGACACGAGAGGAAAAGAAGATCATGTCCACCCTGTTTACTGGAATCTCAGAGCTGCGCACGGTGTCGGAGGCAGGCACGCTTGCCGACGCCTCCCTCATCGCCAACACCGACGGCACCATCGCCTGGATCGGACCGGCCTCCGAGGCGCCAGCCGCGGACGAGAAGGTCGACCTTGGCGGGCGCGCAGTTCTGCCGGGCTGGGTGGATTCCCATACCCACATGATCTTCGACGGCGACCGCTCCGCCGAGTTCGAAGCTCGCATGGCGGGCGAGTCCTACCAGGCCGGTGGCATCGCCGTGACCATGGACGCGACCCGTTCGGCGGGGGAGGAGCGCCTGGAAAAGCTTCTGGTGGAGCGCATCGCCGCCGCCCGCCGCGGGGGAACGACGACGCTGGAGACGAAGACAGGCTACGGCCTCAACACCGCCTCCGAGGTTGAGGCCGCTCGCGTGGCGGCCCGCCACGTCGATGACGTGACCTTCCTTGGCGCGCACCTCGTGCCGCCGGGAGCAGAGGCCGAGACCTACCTCGACGAGGTGGTCGGCCCCATGCTCGATGGGGTGGCCGAGCACGTGCAGTGGATTGACGTCTTCTGCGAGCGCGGTGCATTCGACGAGGATCAGTCGCGCCGCGTGCTCGAGGCCGGTAAGGCCCGCGGATTGGGCGTGCGCGTGCACGGCAACCAGCTGGGCGAGGGGCCAGGCGTAGCACTCGCGGTGGAGCTGGGTGCTGCCTCCGTGGACCACGTCAACTACCTCAGCGATGCCGATGTTGAGGCACTGGCGTCTTCGGATACGGTGGCCACCTTGCTGCCTGCCTGCGACCTGTCCACGCGTGAGCCGCTGGCACCGGGACGCAAGCTTATCGACGCCGGCGGGACCGTCGCCATCGCCTCCAACCTCAACCCGGGCACCTCGTACACTTCCTCGATGAACTTTTGTGTGACCACGGCCGTGCTTCAGCAGCACCTCACCCTCGATGAGGCCATCGCCGCCGGCACGCTGGGCGGTGCCACCGCGCTGCGCCGCCAGAATGTTGGCGAGGGCAAGGATGCGCAGGGCCGTCCGGCCAAGGGCTCGCTGGTGGTCGGTGCTGCCGCGGACCTCCATGTCCTCGATGCCCCGAGCGCTATCCACTTGGCCTACCGCCCGGGCATGCCGATGACCTGGAAGACCTTCGTGGGTGGCCGCGAAGTCTAGGCCGGGGCAAAGGCACCATTTGAGGGGCACCGTATAAAGAAACCGACATGTATTGACGTGGGGTTTTAGATTTCGGAAGCCGCAAATGGTGCCTTTGGGTTTGGTATCTTCGGTCTTTTTGGGCCTTCGCGGACGGGGACTAAGTGTGATTCAAAGGGCTGGGTCAAATGGGGCTGAGTTAAAGGGCCTTGGCTGAAGTTCGAGGTGCCGGGGTGCCGTGTCGGGAAGAGACAGGTCGTGGGGAGAAATAGCTAATCTCACCTCAGTGCCGTACTCTGGTGTGAGCAATGAGCATTACCGATAACGCCACCGGCGGCGTCAACGAGCCGGAAGAATTCAATAAGTCGGAATCTCAGGAAAACTCGCAAGGTGGCGAAGCAGTGGACGCTTCGCAGGTGTCGAACCAGGACACCGGGGCTGCGAATAACCCTGAGGACACCGGCGCTGAAGAAACTTCAGCCAACGACAACTCCCAGGGTTTTGCACACCTCGGCCTTCCCGATGACGTTCAGGAAGCCGTGTCCAAGGTGGGCTTTACCAAGCCATCCCCGATTCAGGAAGAAACCATCCCGATCCTCATGGAGGGCCGCGACGTCGTCGGCCTCGCCCAAACGGGTACGGGTAAGACCGCAGCCTTTGCACTGCCGGTGCTCTCCCAGATCGATACCGAGGCTCGCTATCCGCAGGCCCTAGTCCTTGCGCCTACGCGCGAGCTGGCTCTCCAGGTTGCGGACTCCTTCCAGTCCTTCGCCGACCACTTGGGTCGCATCGAAGTTCTGCCTATCTACGGTGGCCAGGCTTATGGCATCCAGCTCTCTGGTCTGCGCCGTGGTGCCCAGATCATTGTGGGTACCCCGGGCCGTGTCATCGACCACCTGGAGAAGGGCTCCCTGGATATCTCCCAGTTGCGCTTCCTCGTCCTCGATGAGGCGGACGAGATGCTCAACATGGGCTTCCAGGAAGACGTTGAGCGCATTCTTGAGGACACCCCTGAGGACAAGCAGGTCGCACTCTTCTCGGCCACGATGCCGAACTCCATCCGCCGCCTGTCCAAGCAGTACCTCAACAACCCTGCCGAAATCACGGTGAAGTCGGAGCGCCGCACCAACGACAACATCACGCAGCGCTTCCTCCTAACGCCGCACCGCCACAAGATGGATGCCTTCACTCGCATCCTCGAGGTCATTGACTACGACGCCATCATCGTCTTCTGCCGCACGAAGCATGCGACCGAAGACGTGGCCGACAGCCTCAAAGAGGCCGGCTACAACGCCGCTGCCATTAACGGCGATATCGCGCAGCAGCAGCGTGAGCGTACCGTCGATCAGCTCAAGGATGGCCGCCTGGACATCCTGGTGGCTACCGACGTTGCTGCCCGCGGCCTCGACGTCGACCGCATTACTCACGTGGTCAACTACGACATCCCGAATGACACCGAGTCCTACGTGCACCGCATTGGCCGTACCGGCCGTGCTGGCCGCACTGGCGAGGCCATCCTGTTCGTCACCCCGCGTGAGCGCCGCATGCTGCGCTCCATCGAGCGCGTGACCAACGCCCGCTTGGAGGAGATGGATCTCCCGACCGCGGATGAGGTCAATGCCAAGCGCAAGGAGAAGTTCTTCGCGGCCATCGGTGCCTTCCAGCAGGACAAGCAGTTCGACTTCTTCCGCGACATGGTGCGCGAATACTCCGCGGCAGAGAACGTGGCGATGGATGACATCGCGGCCTCCCTGGCTGTGCAGCTGCAGGGCGGAACGGACTTCCTGCTCAAGGAGCGCCCGGTGTCCAAGAAGGACCGCCGCGAGCGCGATCGCTTTGAGCGCGACGGCCGTGGGCGTGACCGCGATCGTGATGGCCGCGGGCGTGACCGTGGTGGCCGCGACCGTGACCGCGGCCCGCGCCGACCGGACGGGGACTTTGAGACGTACCGGCTGGACGTCGGCAAGCGCCAAGGCGTGCGCCCCGGCGCCATTGTGGGTGCGTTGGCCAACGAAGGTGGCCTGACCTCCAAGGACTTCGGCCGCATCACCATCGCCGTGGGCCACACCCTGGTGGACCTGCCGAAGAACCTGGACCCGGCGGTGCTGGACCGTCTCAAGGACACCCGCATTTCCGGCCAGCTCATCAAGATTCAGAAGGATACCGGACGCCCGCCGCGCCGGAACTTCGACGATGACCGCGGCCGCGGCGGTTACGGCGGGCGAGGACGTGGTGGACGCGGTGATCGTGGCGGATACCGTGACCGTGACCGCGGTGGACGCGGCCGTGATCGTGGTGGACGCCGCGGCGGCTGGCGCGACTAGCCTCCGCTCGGCGCCGCAGCGGCGTTAGAGCAACACAAGAAAACCTCCCAAACTCGTTCACGCATCGTGCGAGCTTGGGAGGTTTTCGCTATTGGGGCCTAGACCCGAAGGATTAGACGTACATCAGGATGGCGCACACAACCCACAGCAGGTTGAAGATGCCGGAGAACATAGCCAGCTGCTTCTTTAGCTTGGCCACATCAGCGCTGCCCGGGGCAGCAATCGCGGACATGGCCTGGTTCTGCTTCGGGATGACCACGACGAGCAGAATAACCCAGGCGATGACGGCCAGAAGAAGAGCGATGTGGAACTGGACCTGGGACTTGTAGGTATTGAGGTCAGTAAGGAAGACAGCTAGACCAATGACCGGAACAATAGCGGAGATATAGCCATACGTCGAGGTGATCTTGCTGAGGACACCGGCGGCACCAGCTGCAGAAGCATCACCGGAGGCCGCCTTTGCCAGCTGGCCGGGGAAGGCGGAGGTGGAGATACACACGGTACCGACCAACAAAATTGCGGTGAAGGCGTGGAGGAAGATGAGCAAGCTAGTCATGGGAGGGTGCTTATACCTTTCTGTACGGGGCTTTTCCCTGCGAGAGTCTAACGGCGCGGTGAGATGAAATCGAATCGACACTGGTGGCGCATGACCACGTAGTCGCGGGAGGGCAGCGGTAGTTGGTATTTGCGGGCCACTGCGGCAAGCCGCTGCGAGTAGTCGCAACGGTCGGCGGGCGGAAGCCAATCGGCCGGTAGAGAATCGGACTTGGCCTGGTTGAGGTTGCGGGCGGTGGCGACGAGGTTGAGCGGATCGTTAGCAAAGGCCATCTTCTTATCCGGCGGCCAAACTGATGCCCCAAGGTCCCAGGCCGCCGCGAGCGGGAAGACGTGGTCAACTTCCACGCGGTCCGGCGCGGGCGCGCGGGCATAGGGATCGTAGAGGGCCCCGTCAATAGTCTGCGCGGCCTTGACGTTGTCCCGTGTTCCAGGTGCCCATCCGCCGAAGTCTTCCCGTTCATAGCCGGGGACCTCCACGCGCGCGGGCACGGTTGCCACGCCCAGATCAGGTCCGGGGAGGAGGTGATAGCCGCCGTAGACAACGGTTGCCACGGAGAGGAAGCCTATATATACCGTGCGCAGGTTCATGCACTTTTAGACTGCGCGGGGGTGTTCGCGGTTCCCGTATGAGCAGGAAGCCTGTGAGCGCACAGGGAGGGCTACATGGATGCAGTCAAAAGGCATTTCCCAGAAGGCATCAGTAAGAAGGTTTCTTTGGGGGCAAAGACACCTTTTAGAGGCTCGGACACGGCGTTCTCGAAGCAAAGGCACCTTTTGGGAAATGCCTTTTGAGAAATGCCTTTTAAGTAGCGACCATGTAGAGCCATCCGAGCCAATCACAAGCGAAACCCCGCCACAGCAGTAACTGGACTGCTGGAGCGGGGTTCGCGCGTGAGGGGGAGAAGGGGAGAGGCTTACTTCTGAACTTGCTCCGCTGCCTCCTCGAAGTCCAAGTCATCGTTCTTCTCAACGAGCTTGGCCAGGCGGGATGCCTCCTCGAACTCCTGGGTGACCTTCTCATCCGGAGCCTTGGTGGCCAGGGAAACGCCGACAGTCACGAGCAGAGCGGAGATGAAGCCCGGTACCAGCTCGTAGAGGGTATCGCCCAGCGGGCTCATGCCCCAGCCAATCGCAACGACAGCACCGGTGATCATGCCGGCGATGGCGCCGGTGGAGTTGAGTCGCTTCCAATACAGCGACAGCAGCACCAGCGGGCCGAAGGTGGAGCCGAAGCCGGCCCAGGCGAAGCCGACCAGGCCCAGAATCGAATCCGACGGGTTGATGGCCAACACGGCAGCGATGACGGCGATGGCCACGACAGCGGTACGGGAGAGGTTGATCAGGACGTTCTGGCTCGGCTTTTTCTTGGCGAAGATGAGGTAAAGGTCCTCAATCAGGGAGGTGGAAACAACCAGCATCTGGGAGGACATCGTGGACATGATGGCCGCCAGAACGGCGGTCAGGACCAGACCAGCAAATAGCGGGTGGAACATGACCTGAGCCATGTCCAGGAAGATGGTCTCGTAGTTCTCCTGGTCAGTGATGGAGTGGCTGGTCTCAGTGAAGAAGACCGTGCCGGAGAGCGCGACGAAAATAGCACCGATGAGGGAGATACCCATCCAGCTGACACCGTAGAAGCGGCCCGCGCGGGCGTCGGAAGGCTTACGCAGCGCCATGAAGCGCACGATGATGTGGGGCTGGCCAAAGTAGCCCAAGCCCCAGGCCAGGTTGCCGATGATGACGGCGGCAGACACACCAGAGAACAAGGAGAAGTAATCGGGGTTCTCAATTACACCACCGGTGGCGTACGGGTTCTCAGCGGCGAAGCTGAAGATTTCGCCGGGGTTGTCCAAGGAGAAGAGCACCATGATCGGCACGATGATGAGAGAGGCGAACATCAGTAGGCCCTGGACGGTATCGGTGTAGGACACCGCGAGGAAGCCGCCGACGAAGGTATAGAAGACCGTCACGGCAGCCACGACGAGCATGCCGACCATGTAGTCACCGCCGAAGCTGGACTCGAAGTAGCGGCCGCCGGCCACCATGCCGGAGGAGACGTAGAAGGTAAAGAAGAAGATAATGATTGCCGCCGCGATAATGCGCAGCAGGCGCGACTTATCGTGCAGGCGGTTCTCAAAGAAGGAGGGAACGGTAATTGAATTGCCGGCGATTTCGGAGTAGGAACGCAGACGCGGCGCGACCCACTTCCAGTTGGCCCAAGCACCGATGAGGAGGCCGATGGCCATCCATAGCTCGGACATGCCGGTCAGGAACAAAGCGCCGGGCAGGCCCATAAGCAGCCAGCCGGACATATCGGAGGCGCCGGCGGATAGGGCGGCTACGAACGGGTGAAGGCCGCGGCCGGCGAGAACGTAGTCGTCGTACTCATCCGTCTGCTTGTAGCTCCAGAAGCCAATGGCGGCCATGGCAAGCAGGTAGATGATCATCGCAACGACATACCAAGTGGAGTCTTGCACTGATCTCTCCTTGAGATTGAGATTAAGAATAGGACTCATCCACGCTAACGAGGCAAAAGGCCCTACCCAACTGAAAATTGGCTGATTGACCAGTATTTGGTTACCTTGGTCACAGCTTAATGTACGGTCTTACTGGTGTTACGCCGTTATGTAACGAGACTGTAACAATTGCGTATTTGGGCAGGAATCGGGAACTTTCTGCAACCCTTTCCCCACAAAGGTGTGCTGCTAAACTGGCCCCTATGGCTTCTTACCTGCTGCATGGCCTCTGGCTGCCCGTCTCCGGCCTGAGTCTATGGATCGAACAGGTCGAAGGGCACAAGATCGTCATGCCCTCAGCAGTCCCGGAGGGAACCTTTCCGGATGTGGTCGATACCATCCTGAGCAAGAAGACCTTCCGCAACCGAGCGCGCGTCTCCCTCCGCACACCGAAGGGCAAAGGTGTCTCCCTCATGGTCCCCATGGCCATGTTCGCCCCGGATGAGGCAGTGGAGACGCTGGCCAAACTGGAATACCTTGATACAGACAGCCAGGCGGTTTCGGCGGAACAGCGTGCAGCTATTGCGCCGGACCTCTTGTGGCTCATCCGCGCCTATCGCGGCCTGTACCGTTTCGTCCGTGCCGGCCGCGTGACCATCCGCCTGTCCTATCAGGCGGGTGAGTGGTACCCGATGTGGCAGCTGGCGTCCGGTCTGGGCGAGCGCAGTTGGCTGGCGGAAATGCTAGCTTCTGCGCCCGGCATTCTTTCTATTAATAACCGGGCGCTCTCGGATGATTTGGCCGATGAGCTCACGCACTGGATTGCCTATACTCAATTGCGCCCGCAGATCGATGCCCCACGCGCCGCGCCCTGGCACGAATTCGCTCAGGCCTTGCTGAAAACCGCGCCGGTCAAGAAGGGGCGCGCCCAGCTGCTGCGTGGGCTTAACGAGTGGAAAGATTCCATTACCTCCGTTGACCTGCAGCTCGTCTTCCTCGTGGAGGAACCGCCAAATAGTACTGACTCCGTCGAGGACGCAGCGTGGCCCATTCGCTTGCTGGTGCGCTCCGGTACGGATTCGCCGCTGCCGGTGCGGCAGGACCAGTTGGATCGGGGGAGCGTCGAGAAGCTGCGTGAGGCCCGCCGCCATGCCTTCGACGTGGCCCCGCGTCTGAAGTACAACTCCGCCCCGGCGAGCCGGAATGCGGGCGATTGGGATGTGTACCTGACCACCGAGCAGCTCGTCGATTTTGTTACCCACGACGCCGCTGCCCTGCGCAAGGCCGGTTTCACCGTGCTGCTGCCCAAGTCTTGGTCCCACATGGAGACCAAGGCCAGGCTGGAAACCACGGAGGTCCGTGATCCGGCCGATGCCGCCACCAAGGCGCACATTGGTATGGAGAAGCTGTTCAGCTATGACTGGAAGCTCTCGGTGGGTGACACGCAGCTTACCGACGCCGAAATGCAAGAGCTCATCACTTCTAAGTCCGGGCTGATTCGTTTGCGCGGCGAGTGGGTCATGGCAGATACCCAGGCCTTGAACAAGATCTCGCAGTACATGCGCGAGTTGGCCGATACCGCACGCAAACGCGCCCTGAAGGAGTTGGAGCAACTCGCAGCTACCGCAGAGATGGCCCGCCAGCTGGAACAGCCCGGCTGGGAAGAGCTCGTGGCCGAGGTGGAGCGCCGCCGCAAAGAATTCAACGAGGGCGAACAAGAAGAAGCGGTAACGCTTGCAGACCTGCGCGAGATGGCCTTGAAGTCCATGGCGGAGGACCCCGTGGCCTTCACCGGATCCGAGTGGCATACTTCGCTGCTCGGTGGGCTGGATAGTACGGCACCCGACCGCGTGGACATCCCCGATATGGTCCATGCCGAGCTGCGCGAGTACCAGCGTCGCGGTGTGGACTGGCTGTACTGGATGTCCCGCAACAACATTGGCGCGGTGCTCGCAGATGACATGGGTTTGGGCAAGACCCTGCAGCTGCTGTCTTTGCTGGCGGTGGAAAAGGCCGCCCATGAAACAGCGGGGGAAGCGGAGGCGTGGAAGCCCACCCTGGTGGTTGCCCCGACCTCCGTGGTGGGCAACTGGGCTAGGGAAGCCACGCGCTTCGTACCCGACTTTAAGGTCATGGTGCAACACGGCACCGGGCGCCTGAAGGGCGAGGAATTGGTCAGCGCAGCTCAGGAGGCCGATATTGTCATTACCTCCTATGGCACGGTGAGCCGTGACTTCCTCACATTGAGCAAGGTGGAGTGGGACCGCGTGGTCCTCGATGAGGCTCAAGCGATCAAGAACGCCTCCACGCGCTCCTCCAAGGCAGTGCGCGCCATCCCGTCACGTCACCGCGTAGCGCTGACCGGCACGCCGATTGAGAACCGCCTCTCAGAGATGCGCTCCATCCTGGACTATTGCAACCCGGGCATCTTGGGTTCGGCCTCCTTCTTCCGCAACCACTTTGCCAAGGCCATCGAGCGCGAGGGCAGCGATGTTATGGCGGAGCGCCTGCGCCTTCTCACCGGTCCGTTCATCCTGCGCCGCCTTAAGACGGATCCGAATATCATCGATGACCTGCCGGAAAAGTCCGAACAGATCATCACCGTGCGCATGACCGATGAACAGGCAGCACTCTACAAGGCCCTGGTCAATGACGTGGAGCAGGCCCTGGCGAAGAAGAAGGAGGGCATCTCGCGCCGCGGCCTCATCCTGGCATCACTGACGCGCATCAAGCAGATCTGCAACCACCCGGCGCACTTCTTGGCCGATGGTAGCCCCGTCACCATCAAGGGCAAGCACCGCTCCGGCAAGGTGGAGGAGCTCATGCGGATCATCGACCAGGCCATCGAATCTCAGGAGCGCGTTCTGATCTTCACCCAGTACAAGGCCTTCGGCGACGTTCTCCAGCCCTACCTCTCTGAACAACTGGGCTGCGAGATTCCCTTCCTCCATGGCGGGGTCAGCAAAAACCGGCGCGATCAGATGGTGGAGGAATTCCAGGCCGATAACGGGGCGCCCGTCATGCTGCTCTCGCTCAAGGCGGGCGGTACCGGGCTGAACCTCACGGCGGCGTCGATTGTCGTGCACATGGACCGCTGGTGGAATCCGGCGGTGGAGAACCAGGCCACGGACCGTGCCTTCCGCATCGGCCAGCAGCGCAACGTGCAGGTGTACAAGATGATTACCGCCGGTACCTTGGAGGAATCCATCCAAGACATCCTCGACGGCAAGACACAGCTGGCCGGTGCCGTCGTGGGCGAGGGCGAGGGCTGGCTCACCGAACTGAGCCCCGAGCAGCTGGCGGATCTCATGAGCTATAGGGAGCAGGAGAAGTAAATGGCACCGAAGAATCCTGAAGACAACAACGTCATCTACGCCAACTTCGGCACCCGCAAGCGCGTGAGCACGCCGGAGGAGGTCAACCGCGTCGACCGCGTGCGAACCATGCAGCCGGCGGCCACGCGCCTGCTCAATTTCGTGAACCAGCAGACGGATTCCGGCCGCATTCGCCGCGGACGCCAATACGCCACGGAGGGGCATGTCGTGGGCCTCGACGTGCGCAATGGTGCTGTGCACGGCAAGGTTGCGGGCTCTCAGAATGAACCTTTCGCGGTGCTCATCCAGGTGCCTTACCGCAACAATGAGGACATCGGGCGGCTGTCGGAGATGTTCGCACGCACCCCCAACTCCGTGGCGAAGGCCAGGGAGGGCATGCTTGCCGACGCCTCCCTCGACATCCTCATCGCCGAGTACCCCGACGACCTCCGTTTCTCCTGCACCTGCCCCGACCCGGAGTACGTGTGCAAGCACGTCGTGGCGGTGGCGGACCGCCTGGCCGCGCGCATGGATGCTGACCCATCCGTTATCTTCGCCCTGCGCGGACTTGATTTTGCGCGGCTGGAGCAAGCGGTCATGGAGCAGGCCAAGTCGGCCTCGGAGGACTCTTATTCAGCTTCCGCGGCCTCTGAAATCTCTGCCGAGGAGCGCAATGCCTTGTTCTGGGAGGGGCGAGAATTGCCGCCCCTGCCGGAGCCGAAAACCGCTCCCGCCGTCGATGATTCCGACCCGGAGTTGCTGCGCAAGGCCATGAGGTCTGTCAGCCATACGAACATAGATTTGCTTCGGGCCGTCTCCGATGTCGAGGACCTTTACTATCATCTGACGCACTAGACATTGCCACCCCAGGGGAGAGGCTCAAGCGCCAGCCCTGGACCACGTTGTAGGGAGTTTGCATGGCCGCGGTTACGTTCATCCACACCTCAGATTTCCAGCTGGGAATGACACGCTGGTTTTTAAGTCCCGCCGGGCAGTCGCGCTTTGATGATGACCGCGAAGCAGCGGTCCTGCGGCTCGGGGAGTTGGCCACCGAGACGGGGGCGGAGTTCATCGTCGTGGCCGGTGATGTGTTTGAGCACAACTCCTTGAGCAAATCTACGCTGCTGCGCGCCAAGGACATGTTTAAGCGCCTGCCGGTGCCGGTTTACCTGCTGCCCGGCAACCACGATCCTCTCGTGGCGGATTCCATCTTCTTCAACTCCTTTGCGGATAACGTGCACGTCATCGCGGATTCAGAGCCCATCGAGGTGCGACCAGGCGTGGAAATCGTCGGCGCTCCCTACCTGTCCAAGCGGGCTAATTATGACCTTGTTCGCCGCGCGCTGGAGCCGCTGCAGCCTGCCGATGAGGCCACGGTTCGCATCGCGGTGGGGCATGGCCAGGTGGAGTCCCGCGCGGGCGAGGGCGAGGACTCGGATGCCGATACGATTGACCTCTCCTTCGTGGAGGAGTGCCTGGATAAAGGCGTTATTGATTATCTGGCCTTGGGGGATACGCACTCCACGGAATCGCTGGGCCGTACCGGCAAGGTGTGGTTCTCCGGCAGCCCGGAGACCACGGCCTTCGACGATAGGGAGCGCGATTCGGGCAATGCCTTGGTGGTGACCGTTGAGGGGGAGCGGGTGGACGTCGCCAAGCACCGCGTCGGTCGCTGGGACTTCCGGGCGATTGATGCGGACGTTAACTCACTGGAGGAGGTCGAGGTTTTTCTTGCGGAGCTAGACGCCGTGCCGGAGAAGATCCGCACCGCGGTGAAATACAGCCTGCGTGGCACCGTGGGCCTGAGCGCGCAGGCTCGTCTTGAGCAGGGGCTGGCTGAACTGGAGGAGGTTTTTGCCTCCCTCAAGCCGCGCGAGAGGACGATGGATCTGCATCTGGCGCCCTCCGAAGAGGAGCTCAGCGAGTTGAGCTTGAGCGGTTATGCCGCGGATGCCCTGGCGGAGCTGCTTGAGGACTTAGACAACCCCACCGCCCGCGACGCCGCCAACCTGCTGTTCCGCCTCAGCGCGAAGGGAGCTTAATCATGATGCAGCTACATTCTGTTGAACTCAATAATGTCCGGGGCGTGGATCACCTGGAGGTCAAGGACCTCCCAGAAACCGGTGTGGTGGTCATCGGCGGGCCGAACGAGGCTGGCAAATCCACACTGGTGGAGTCTATTGATTTTGTGCTGACGCAAAAACACACCGCCAACTCTAAGGCGGTGAGGGCGCTGCAGCCCGCCGGCCGCGATGTGGGGCCCGAGGTCACGCTGGAGGCCACCGTGGGTCCCTATCATTTCCGCATCCACAAGCGGTGGGTGAAAAAGCGCACCTCGGAGCTGCATGTGTTCTCCCCGCGCCCGGGCCAGTGGACTGGTGCGGAAGCGGATGGGGAGCTCGAGCGCATTCTCAGTGAACATATGGACCGCGCGCTTGTCGACGCCCTCTTCGTCCGCCAAGACGATAGCCACGATGGCATCGCCGCCGTGGGCATTCCTTCCCTTACTGCGGCGCTAGAGGAGCAGACCGGGGCGAATGCCGTGGCGGAAGACTCCGAGCTGCTCACGCGCATCGAGGCGGAGTACAAGGAGTATTTCACCGCGAAGACGGACAAGCCGGCGGGGGACTATAAGGCCGCGATCGCCACGCTGTCAGAGGCGGAGGAGGAGCGCGCGAAGGCTGAGTCCGCGCTACGAGAGCTCGACGGCGTGGTGGAGCGCTATGAAGCCGCCGAGCTGAAGAAGGCCGAGGCCGAAGCGGCATTGCCGGAGGCCGTAGAAGAGTGCGAGCGCCGTGACGGCGAACTAGTCGCCGCCCGGGCCGCACAGGAGAAGGTCACGGCGCAGGAGGCAGCGGTGACCCGGGCCGCGGAAGCTGTGACGCGCGCGGAGGAGGAATCGGCGCGGCGCAAGGCTGTGATTGCTGAGCACTCCGCAGCGGTTGAAGCGGCCGAGCGTGCCGCAACTGCTGTTAGCGAAGCCCGCGAGCGCGCCGAGGAAGAGTCCGCCGCCCGCACGAAGCTGGAAGAAGAACGCGCCGAGGTGCACAAGCGTTATGAGGCCGTGCGCCAGGAGCGCCAGCGCGCCCGCCGCGCGCAGCGGCGCGCAGAACGTGAGGCCTTGGGCACCCGCCTCGAAGCGTTGACCAAGCTGGAAGAGACCTTGGCGTCGCGCCGCCGTGAGCTGGCTGCCGCTCCAGACGTACCAAACTTGAAAGCACTGGAAGACGCGGCTCGTGAGGTCACTGTCCAGGAGCGCCTGCGAGCGGCGGCTGCTGCCAAGCTGTACTTTTCCGGGAAAGGCTCCGTCGCCGTCGATGGCGAGGAACGCTCTCTGGAAAGCGGTGAAGAACTTGCAGTCGAGTTGCGTGAGGGCACGACCCTTCAGGTAGGCGAGGTCACCGCCCGCTATGCCGCAGGTGCCGGCGAAAGCGGCGAGGAAGGCGTGGAGAAGGCTCGCGCTGAGCTTGCGCGCCTGCTTGAGGACGCCGGGTGCGAAGACCTCGAGTCCGCCCGTGCCGCTCACGAGAAACACACCGAACTCGCATCCGCCGCGGATTCCGCGGCGCGCGAACTGGCTGCCGCGTTGGGAGGGGAGGACCTCGGTGAACTGCGTGCGCGTTTTGAGGCCAGCGCAGAAGAGGCTGAGGACGTCGAGGGCGCTGAGGAGGCCGCGGAACCGCGAGAGCTGGACGTGGTGGAGCAGGAGGAAGAGGAGCTACGCAGGAAGCTCGATGAACTCGACCGCGCTGTGGCACCCTACCGTGAGAACAAGGCTGGCGCGGCATTAGAGGTAGCCACCGTGCGCGCGGAGGAGGCAACCGCTCAGCGCGATGCCAAGGCCGCAGCCGTGGAGGCCGCCCGTGCTCAGCTCAGTGATGCCGACGTGACCACGGCTATCGAGGCAGCACAGGCCAAGCTGCAGGAAGAAAGAGAAGTACTGGCGGAGATGTCCGCGGTAGACGTGGACACCGCCGAGCATCTTGCCAAGGGAGCGCGTACACACGTGGATTCCCTGAAGGCAGCGGTGAATGCAGCGGTCGGTGACATGCGCGAGTTCCGGGGACTCATCGATATGCATTCCGGTGCGGCTGAGGATGCGGAGAAAGCCGCAGCCGAGCTCGAGGTTGCTCGTGAGCGCCACGCCGCTATCGAGCGTCGCGCGGAGGCTGCGCGTTATCTGCGCACTCTCATGCTGCGCCACCGTGACGCCGCGCGCCAGCGCTATGCCGCGCCGTTTGTCACAGCGCTCAATAGCTTGGCGCGAACAGTCTTCGGTGGGGATGTGGACTTCGAGCTGTCGGAAGAGCTCAAGGTCGAAGCTCGCAGCCGCGACGGTGAGACCGTGTCTTTTGACGCGCTCTCTGGCGGTGCTAAAGAGCAGTTGAGCATCCTGACGCGCTTCGCCATAGCTCAGCTGGTGTCCGATGAACCGGTGCCTGTACTGATCGATGATGCGTTGGGTTCCACGGACTCCCAGCGCCTTCAGCTCATGGCGGCGCTGTTCAGTAAGGCGGGGAAAAGCACTCAGGTCATCGTGCTGACCTGTATGCCGCAGCGCTATTCCTGGGTGCCTGGGCGAATGGAGCTAGATATGGAGAAACTTACAAGGGCCTAAGTCCCGGAGTGTAGGGTATGAGCCATGACAGCGGACACTCGATGGCTCACCGAAAGCGAACAGGACCTGTGGCGCCACATTCTAGCTAGCATTCGCAAGATCAATCGCGGTATGGAGGAGACCCTGTTGGCCTGCGGCGATATCTCAGCCGCGGAGTTTTCGGTGCTTGTTTCTCTTTCGGAAGCACCCGCGCACACGCGGCGCCTGCGCGAACTCTGCACGGAGTTGGAGTGGGACCGCTCCCGCGCCTCCCACCAAATCACCCGCATGGAAAAACGGGGTTTGGTGCGCAAGGAAAAGTGTGCGGGCGATGCGCGTGGCGTGGAGGTCGTCATGACGAAGTCCGGCCGGGAGCGTCTAGAGGCGGCGGTACCTGAGCACGTCGAGTCCGTGCGCCGCATGGTTTTTGATCACCTCGATCCTGCCGACGCTCCGGCGGTCCTGCGTTTCTGCGAGGGCGTCCTTTCAGAAAGCAACCTTCCGGGATATGACGGCTTCGTGCCGGATGAGCGCTTGGGTATTCACACCGACTAGTTGTGCTTCGTACGGGTAGTGTTAGTTTTCGACCGTTTACTCACCTGGAGGTGATCTGTCCGCACCATGATGGGACAAGAACTGTTTGAGCATCCCGAGCGCCAGTACGCTACGTACCGCATTACTCCGCTGAAAGAGCTCAGCACCCAAGTAGGCCCGGTCGATGATCTGGATGAGCTCTCCGAGGAACAAGCCACCGCGCTTGAGGCGGCCCTCGAGCAGCACCCGGAGGGCGCGCTGACCTTCGATGACGCCTCGCAGCTGTGGATTATCGGCGCGGATGAGGATATTGAGCGTATGTTCCAAGACCGCGAGGGATTCGTCGAAGCGCTCAACAACAACGAAGACCCTGGGGTCTAACCCACAGTCGGTGTCATACTAAAGGTGGATGGCGGCTAGATTTACTGGGTTTAACTACGGGCGGTTCTGTT
Organism: Corynebacterium sp. HMSC072A02; assembly: GCF_001810085.1. NCBI lineage: Bacteria > Bacillati > Actinomycetota > Actinomycetes > Mycobacteriales > Corynebacteriaceae > Corynebacterium > Corynebacterium sp. HMSC072A02. The sequence goes on from NZ_KV799848.1 coordinate 40,266, forward strand.
TAAACTGCTAAGATACTCTGTGTTAAAGGGCGAGCATCCCCGCGCTTTTCAGAGGCAGCTTGAGCGAGAGCGCTATCTGGCTAGGGGAGCTAAGTGAAAGGACAAAACATAATGGTCGAGCGCGATTTGGCTCAGGAGCAGCGCGAAGCAGCTGCACGTGACAAGGCTGACGGCTGGGTATCCGTCTTCGTTCAGTGGATTCCCTCCATGCTTCTCTCCGTGGTGATGCTGGGCGCCATGATGTTCGGCATGTACTACATCGAGCACGGCACCTTGGACATCACCCAGCCGATCGTCAACCAGTACATCACCCAGTAACCTGGTTCGCTCCCTCGCTGCCGCCTGGCAAAGGGGAGAACAGCTTGACTTTAAGCCCCAGCAGATTTGCCTGCTGGGGCTTCCTCTTTATCACCAGGCTCATCTCTCTAACTCGTGCCGTGGATCCATCAGGCGGCTTGAGCCACTGCTAAGCCTGAGAATTAATCTCCGAGTGCGATGTCTCGAGACATGATGACTCCTACGCCCTTCGCGCTCACCGTCGTTCCATGATCAGCCGCCGCCCGTCCTTTCGGTGAGCGCGAAGGGCGTATTCGTCCGAGAGAGCGTTAATCCGATAGCCTGAACTCCATGGACTCTCGCATCTACATTCGCTATCTCAACGGTCCGCTCCTGTGGATGGGAATAGTCGTTGGCCTTGCCGTCGTGGCAGCGGTGGTGCCCACGATGATTGATTCCACGTGGGCAGCAATCCTATTTGGTGCCCTAGTCATCATTGCAACCGTGGCCTGCCTGCTGATGCGGGTGAAGATCGCCGTCAACGATGGCGAGGTTGCGGTGTCCGTCTTTGGCGTCTTCACAAAGAGAATTCCCCTGCGCGAGATCACCGGGGTGAGTATCGGTCCTGAGACGGGGCTTAAAGAAGGTGCGGGCCCGCGCATCGTCGATGGCGCACCAGCCTATATCGTCTCTGGGCCGACGGTGCGCTTCGAGTACGGCTCAAACGCTCTTGTTGCCTCGGCGAAGAATCCAAAGCAAGTGGTCGAGGATGTAGAGGCGCGCTTGCGATAGTTCCATATCCCCAGACCTCGATCCCGAAACCTCCTGGTGGGTGGTGGGGCGTTGGTAAGCGCTAGGCGACGCCCACCTGCAGGTTGCGGGTTTCAGGTCTGGGGAGATGCAAAAAGTGACAAGCCGCCCACCCGCAAACGTGGCGTCGTAAAAAGTGGGCCGGGGCGTACTGGCCGATTCGGGGTAGGCGGGCATGAAAAAGTGCCCCTGACAGGGATCGAACCTGCGACCTTCGGTACCGGAAACCGATGCTCTAATCCGCTGAGCTACAAGGGCATTGCTGGCGAAATGCCAACGATGCGATTCTAACCTATAAAGACTGAAGCGCAGTAATTGGCCTAGCGCCGATGGGGGTGTGGTGGGAAAGAAGCAGCGGCCGGAGTAGCCACTGCTTCGAGTTTTTCGCTGGGGCGCTTACTGGGCCGGCTGTTCCTGGGGCTGGTCAAAGAAGCCCGGGGCATCCGCGGTGTGGACGTCACCAGTGCGCAGGTAGTCAACCACAATCTGGTCAACAGCCTTGTTACCCACCGCGAAGTGGCCGTGACCCGGGCCGTGGACGGTCACCACGCGGGACTGCATTGGGTCAGACAGGCCGCGGTAGAAGGCATACGGGGTCTGCGGGTCACCGGTAGCCTGCAGCTGCAGTGGCTTGGTCTGCAGCTTGTCACCAGAAACGGCAATCGGGGTAGTGATCGGTGCGCGGCCGGAGCAACCGGCGCCGGAGGCATACATCGCGTTGAACAGTGAGAACGGGTCAACGGTGACATAGTTAGACCAGAGGAAGGCCGGGATGAAGGTCGGATCCGTCGGCGCAGTGTTCTCATTGCACATGATGATGTTCTGCATGCTCATGGAGTTGAGAATCTCTTGCTGGACCTTCTGCGGGTCCTGCTCGCCCTGTTGTGCGGCCTGCTCCTCAAAGTTGATGGCTTCGACGCCGCCAATGTGCTTGGCTAGGGAGTCCCACGACTCCGGGCGGGGAAGGAGGTCGCGGGTAGCGGTGAGCGTCGGCGAAGTGGCCTGAACAGCCTGCGGGTTCTGGACCTTGCCCGCGAGGTGCTCTGCCTGTACGCGCAGCTCACCGGTCGCAGTCATGACATTGGCGCCGGGCTGGCCGGCAAACTCGAGCCCCGGTGGGAGGTCACCAATCTGCGCGTTCGGAGGAAGCACGGTGGGGCGCACGCCCGCCTCCGCGGCCACAATCTGAGACCAGCGCTCGTAGGCCTTCAGCGGGGTCGTGCCGGCGTGGTAGGTGGCGTCGTTCTTAGCCACATAGTTAAAGAAGTCATGCAGAGCATTCTCATAACCAGCCTGCTGAGAAGCGAAAATCTGGTTCCACGCCATGTTGGGGTTCATTCCGGAGTCAAGCACGACCTTGTCGGTGTGCTCCGGGTAGAGCGTGGAGTACGTGGACCCCAAGAAGGTGCCGTAGGAGAGGCCGAAGATGTTGATCTTCTCCTCGCCGAGTGCCTGGCGGACAACATCCCAGTCCTTGGCGGTGTTCTCCGTGGTCAGGGAATCGGTGTAGCCCGGGGTGTTCTTCTCGCAGTCGTCGCGGGTAATGGAGCCGATCTTTGTCAGCTGTTCCAGAGGGTTTCCGCCCGCCTCAGTTGACGAGCAGTTGACCTGTGCGGAATCGCGCAAACCACGCGGTTGAACGCCGATGATGTCGTATCCTTGTTTGACTTCCTCAGGCCAGGCAGCGAAGTTGACCCAGCTATACGCGTCACCGCCTGGACCGCCCGGGTTGGTGAACAGAGTGCCTTGGCGCTCGCCCGTGGCCTTCAACCGGATAAGGCCGACGTCGATAGTGCCCTTCTCGGGAGCATTATGGTAGGTCGGCACGGTCACGTGGCCGCATTCGGCACGCTCTTCGGTGACCCCTTCCGGGCACGGGCCCCAGTTGATGGCGGGTTGGTCGGCGTGAGCAACGGCAGGTGCCGCAACCAAGCCAGCGGCGATGGTTACAGGTCCTAGAACCGAACCTAAAACGCGAGAAAGACGCATAGAACAAGGCTCCTAAAATCGTAAATTGGTACGAGCCTTATCCTATGCGTCAGGGGTGATGTGAGCCGAGCTCTCATACAGGGCGGGTGCCCCCGAAAGCCTCACTACTTAACAATCACCACAATGAGATCGCGCGGGCCGTGGACACCCTCCACGCGGGAGAGCTCGATATCCGAGGTCGCGGAAGGGCCCGAGATCCACGTTGCCGGGCGCTCCGGGTTCATGCGGGAAACCATCTCCGGGACACCGTAGACAATCTGGTCCTTGCGCACGATGCACACGTGACGGTCCGGCACCAAGGTCAGCGCGCGACGGCCGCAGGTCTCATTGGACTCAAGCACGATGGTGCCGGTCTGCGCGGAGGTGACGTGAGATTCGGTCACCACGGCGTCGACAGCGTCGAGCTCACGCGGGTCCTTGGCGTTGTCATCCGGGGTGATGGTGCCTTCGAAGCCGTCGAGAAGCCCAGCGTCCATGCCAGGTGCGTAGACGACATTCGAGCAGCCGCGCTCCTTCAGGATGTCCACGAGGGTGGAGTTCAGGCCGGACTCATCGGTGACGTGTACATCAGCCTTGTAGTCTTCGAGGCGGTCCACCAGCATCTCGCGTAGCTCCTCTTCGTTGAGCGTGCCTTCCTTCTGATATTCGCGCGGGATGTCTACGTGGTCCGGCAAACCGGCCTGCTTTTGGGCGGCGGCAATGCGGTTGAGGATTTCCTCTTTGGCGGTGGTCACTTGATGCCCTCCTTCTTGGCTTGGGCGAGGAGTTCTTGAGCTTCGTCAGAGTTGAACCATTGGCGGAAGGACTTCTTCGGAGGAACGGCAGTATCGCGTACCTCGGACCAACCAGACATGAACAGCGGTAGCTTGTCGATGACTCCGTTGAAGCCACCGAGGACACGGCCGAGCGCCACCATGTGGGTGATCTGGTTCCAGATCTTCGGGTTCTTCCACACCAGCTCCACGACTTGGAAGAGCTTTTCCTCCACTGGCGGGGTGGCGTTAGTGACCTTCTGGTAGCGGTTCTCCAAAATGACTTGGGAGAGCGGGATGCGCACCGGGCAAACCTCGTCGCAGCGGCCACACAGGGAGCAGGCATAAGGCAAGCTTGCCGACGGATCGTTGTGGTCCTTCATACCTGTTAGCTGCGGCGTCAGGGAGATGCCAATTGGGCCCGGGTAGACAGAGCCGTAGGCGTGTCCGCCGGCGCGCTCGTAGACCGGGCAGACGTTCAGGCAGGCAGAGCAGCGAATGCACTTGAGTGCTTCGTGGCCCTTGGGGGAGGACAGGGCTGCGGTGCGGCCATTGTCCAGAAGCACGATGTGGAAGTTCTGCGGGCCGTCGCCTTCGGTCACACCGGACCACATCGACGTGTATGGGTTCATGCGCTCAGCAGTGGAGGAGCGCGGCAGCAGCTGCAGGAAGACTTCGAGGTCCTGGAAGGTCGGGACCAGCTTCTCAATGCCCATCACGGTAATGAGGGTCTCCGGCAGGGTCAGGCACATGCGGCCGTTGCCCTCGGATTCCACGATGTTGATAGTGCCGGTCTCAGCCACACCAAAGTTAGCGCCGGAGATGGCGACCTTGGCCTTCATGAACTGCTCGCGCAGGAAGCTGCGGGAAGCCTCAGCCAACTCCGCCGGCTCGGCCTTGAGGGAGTCATCGGTGTTCGGCATCTTGTTGACAAAGATGTCCCGAATCTCCGCGCGGTTGCGGTGGATGGCCGGGACCAGAATGTGGGAAGGCTTATCCTCACCCAGCTGGACGATGAGCTCCGCCAGGTCAGTCTCCTGGGCGTGGATACCGACCTCTTCCAGGTGCTCGTTGAGCGCGATCTCCTGGGTGGCCATGGACTTGATCTTGACCACGTCGGTCTCACCGGTTTCGCGGATAAGGCCCTCAATGATCTTGTTGGCTTCCTTGGCATCGCGTGCCCAGTGGACAATGCCGCCGCGCTTGGTTACCTGCTCTTCGAACTGGAGCAGCAGCTCGCCCATGCGGACAGCAACGTCATCCTTGAGTGCGGAGCCGGCGTCGCGCAGCTGCTCCCAGTCCGGGGTTTCATCAACGGCGTGCTGGCGCTTGTTGCGAATGGTGGTGGTGGCGTGGTGCAGGTTGCGGCGCTGGGTGGCGTTATTGAGGCCAACGTGTGCCAGCGGCACGAACGCCTTCGAACCGCGCAGGTTGCCGTAGCCTTCTGGGGCTCGGGGAGGGGTGGTGTCGAGGAAGGAAGTCATTAGAGCATCTTCTCCTTGGAGTAGGCCGCGGAGGTGGGAGTCCACGGGTGTTCCTTGGTGGAGGCGAGGATTTCCGCCAGGTGGATAGCGCGAACACCGGAGCGCTGGCGAGCCAGAGCGCCTCCAATGTTCATCAGGCAGGAGGAGTCACCGCCGGTAATATATTCGGCCTCGGTTTCACGAATGTGGCGGGTCTTATCACCGACCATCGCTGCAGAAACCTCGGCGTTCTTAAGAGCGAAGGTGCCGCCGAAACCACAGCATTCCTCCGCATTAGGTAGCTGGACGAGGTCGATTCCTTCGACCTCCTTAAGAAGCTGGTAGGGGCGGTCACCCAGTTTGAGGAAGCGCAGGCCGTGGCACGAAGGGTGATAGGTCACGCGGTGGGGGAAGAAGGCTCCGACATTGGTGACACCGGCGACGTCGACAAGAAACTCCGGCAAGTCCAGGGTCTTGCCGGCAGCCTTCTTGGCGCCGTCCACATCGGCGGAGGTGCCGAAGCGGTTTGCGATCATCTCGTGCTGCTCGCGCACGGCGCCCACGCAGGAGCCGGAGGCAGAAACCACGTAATCAATGGAGGGATCCGCGAAGGCGTCCGCATAGGTGCGGATCATGCCCAAGGTCTGCTCCTGGTAGCCGGTGTTGATGTGCATCTGGCCGCAACAAGTCTGTTCCTCGGGGAAGACGACGTCGTAGCCCAGGCGGGAGAGGATCAGGGCCGTGGCCTTGTGGGCATCGGGGAAAAGTGAGTCACCGATGCAGGTGGAAAACAATGCTATTCGCATTTGTGAGCGCTCCTTAATCTGCCTCCATGTGGCTTGTCCCGTGCTGTGCACAGCGGAGTTGTGCTCGGATGCGCGCTACCAGGACAGCCGCACTGGGCATTTTTCGAGTGTGTACCTTTGAGCCTACCGCCCAAAACTCACATTATCGACACAGGATTACCCCTCCTACCTGGCTTTTTATCGCAACACTAATGTTGTGAAATTCCTAACGTGCGGTGATGGTCGCAGCGGTCGCGGCCGATATGAGGCAACCCCCAGACTGGGCGATGAAGACGCCCGAATCTGGGGGTAGTTAGTGGTGTAGAACTTTATGGCTAAACCCTTTTAGGGGACCAAGAAGCCCAGCACGTTGGTCATGAGGAAGACGATGACGCACACGACGGCGAGGAAGGCCACGGAGTAGCCCACGACCGCCTTGAAGATGCGGGATTCCTCGCCCTCCATCTGCACGGCGGTGGCGGCGATGGCCAGTGACTGCGGGGAGATCATCTTGCCCACAACGCCACCGGAGGTATTGGCGGCCAGCATGAGGTCCGGATTGACGCCGATGCGCTCGGCGGCGGTGACCTGCAGGTTGGCAAAGAGTGCGTTGGCGGAGGTATCCGAGCCGGTGACGGCGGTGCCGATCCAGCCCAGGACGGGGGAGAAGAGCGCGAAGATGCCGCCGACAGAAGCCACGAACTGGCCGATGGAGATGGTTTGGCCGGAGTAGTTCATGGTGTAGGCCAGTGCGAGGACCAGGATGATGGTCAGCGCGGAGAACTTCATGCGGGAGACAACCTCGCCGAACTTGGTCAGCGGCGCGGAGGCGTCCAGCTTGTAGCGGCCGTTCTCGTTGAAGGTCATGTAGATAAGGGCCACGATGATGCCGGAAATCAGCAGTAGGGTTCCCGGGTTGCCCAGCACGTTGAACGTGAAGGCGGTGTCCATGGCGTGGCCTTCGGCGTCGAAGACGGTGCCGTCGAGAAGCGGCCAGGCAACGTTGACCTGGAGGAAGCCGAAGATGGCCGGCCATGCGGTGGCGATGGCGAAGACAGCGGTGACCACGGCATAGGGCAGCAGGGCCATCCAAATGCGGCTGCTGTTGAGATCCGTGACCTCCTCCTGGGCGGGCAGCTCCATGCGCTCGCGCAGGCTGTCGACACCCTTGGGCTTCCACACACGCAGGAAGATGAAGCCCGCGCCGAGGGAGACGATGCAGGCCACGACGTTGGTGAGCTGGTAGGCGAAGAAGGTAGCCGCGGCCCACTGGGCAATGGCGAAGGAGATGCCGATGACGGCCGCGGCGGGGCCGGCCTCCTTAACACCGCGCATGCCGTCAAGGATAAAGAGGATGAAGAAAGGCACGACGGCGGCAATGAGCAGGACCTGGAGGGAAATCAACGCGGCGATGTCAGCGGTCTGCTCGGCGGTGCGCCCGCCGACCGAGCCCGCGGTGGTGACTGGGATGCCCACCGCGCCGAAGGCCACGGGCGCGGTGTTGGCAATGAGCACCGTGGTGGCCGCCTTGAGCGGCTTAACACCCAAGGCCAGGATCATGGTCGCCGTAATCGCCACGGGGGCGCCGAAGCCGGCGAGGGCCTCCAGCAGGCCGCCGAAGCAGAAGGCGATGAGGATGGCCTGGATGCGGATATCGCCATCGCCCAGCAAGTCAAAGGTCTTGCGCAGGTCATTGAATCGTCCGGAAGCCACGGTCACTTCGTAGAACCAGATGGCGGTGATGATCACCCAGACGATGGGGAAGAGGCCGAAGAGCCCGCCGCGCACCGCGGAGGACAAAGCCATGCCGGTTGGCATGCCCATGCCGAAAATGGCGATGAGAACCGCTACGAGAAGCGCTACCGCACCCGAGGTGTGGGCGCGGGCCTTGATCCCCAGGAGCATGATGAAGAACGCGATGAGCGGCAGCGTGGACACCAGCGCGGTAAGCCCGACGTTGCCAGCGATGGCGTCGGTGGTGATTGTGAATGTAGACATAACGCTCACTTCAGGTTGAGTCCCGCCGGCGTCCCTGCGGTGGTCCCCGCGGTGTGGCACCACAAGTTTCGGCCGGGCGAGAGAGGCGAAAGAATAAATCGGTTCAGATATCAAGTTTAGGGTAAAACCATGCGAGTGCTTGTGTCGCCGGATTCACACTACGGGGGTGGGTGACCTTGCTAACGTCCGCGACCTGATAGTGCCTCCCAGCGGCGGGGACGATAGACTTTGGCCCTATGAATCCTGAAGATCTTTCCGTCCTGATCAAGAACACCGCTGCCGCCGTGCTCACCGAGCATGAGCTAGACGCCTCAGTCCTGCCAGAGACCGTGACCGTGGAGCGCCCGCGCAACCCGGAGCACGGCGATTACGCCACTAACCTGGCCCTCCAGGTGGCTAAGAAGGCTGGCGCCCAGCCGCGCGAGTTGGCGCAGTGGCTTGCCGATGCCCTCGCAGGCAACGACGCCATCGATGAAGCGTCCATCGCGGGCCCGGGATTCCTCAACATTCGCCTCGCTGCCGCCGCACAAGGTGCCATCGTGGCGCAGGTTCTTAACGCCGGCTCAGAGTTCGGCAGCAATTCCACCTACCAGGGCAAGAAGATCAACCTGGAGTTCGTCTCCGCGAACCCGACTGGTCCCATCCACTTGGGTGGTACCCGTTGGGCCGCCGTGGGTGACTCACTCGGCCGCGTGCTCGAGGCTTCCGGCGCGGATGTGACCCGCGAGTACTACTTCAATGATCACGGCGGACAGATCGACCGTTTTGCTCGCTCTCTCGTGGCCGCGGCCAAGGGCGAGCCGACCCCGGAGGATGGCTACGGCGGAGACTACATCAAGGACATCGCGCAGGCGGTAGTGGAGAAGAACCCCAGCGCCCTTGAGGGCAGCGATGCCGAGGTCCAGGAGAACTTCCGCGCTGACGGCGTGGAGATGATGTTTGACCAGATCAAGAAGTCCCTCCACGAATTCGGCGTGGACTTCGACGTGTACTTCCACGAGAATTCCCTCTTCGAATCCGGTGCCGTGGAGAAGGCTATCCAGACGCTCAAGGACAACGGCAAACTCTACGAAGCCGAGGGTGCGTGGTGGCTGAAGTCCACCGAATACGGCGATGATAAGGACCGCGTGGTCATCAAGTCCGATGGCAATGCCGCCTATATCGCCGGTGATATCGCTTATGTAGCCGATAAATTCGACCGCGGCCACGACTTGGCCATCTACATGCTCGGCGCTGACCACCACGGTTACATCGCCCGCCTGCGCGCCTCGGCCCAGGCTTTGGGTTATGACCCGGAGGCCGTCGAGGTGCTTATCGGCCAGATGGTGAACCTGGTCCGCGACGGTAAGGCGGTCAAGATGTCCAAGCGCGCGGGTACCGTTATCACCTTGGATGACCTCGTCGAGGCCATCGGCGTCGACGGCGCGCGCTACTCGCTGGTGCGCTCCTCCGTGGACTCCAGCCTGGACATTGACTTGGGCCTGTGGGCCTCCCAGTCGTCCGATAACCCGGTCTACTACGTGCAGTATGGCCACGCCCGCATCTGCTCGATCCTGCGCAAGGCCACGGACCTGGGCTTCGACACCGCCGCGCTTGCCGACGCCCCGCTCGACCTCCTCACCCACGACAAGGAAGGCGACCTCATCCGCACCCTGGGCGAGTTCCCCGAGGTGGTGGCCACCGCCGCCACGCTGCGCGAGCCGCACCGTATCGCGCGCTATGCCGAGGAGCTCGCCGCCGTGTTCCACCGCTTCTATGACCAGTGCCAGGTGCTGCCGAAGGCAGGCGAAGAGACCGAGCCGATCCACTCCGCGCGCCTCGCCCTGGCTGCAGCCACCCGCCAGGTCATGGCCAATGCCTTGACCATGGTGGGTGTGAGCGCGCCGGAGAAGATGTAAGAAAAGGTATCGATGACTGATTTCAATTCTCTTCCGGCCCACGTGTGGCCGCGCAACGCCGCTCGTGACTCGAATGGTGTGGTCTCGATTGGCGGTGTAGCGCTGACGGACTTGGCCGCCGAATACGGCACCCCGCTCTACGTCTTCGACGAGCAGGACTTCCGCTCGCGCTGCCGGGATATGGCCCAAGCCTTCGGCGGGCCCGACCACGTGCACTATGCCTCGAAGGCCTTCATCACCAAGCGCATCGTGCGCTGGGTAGATGAGGAGGGCCTGTGCCTCGACGTGGCCTCCCTCAATGAGGCCAAGCTGGCGCTGGCCGCAGGTTTCCCGGCGGAACGCATGACCGCCCACGGCAACAACAAGGAAGACGAGTACCTGCAGCTGTGCGTGGATAAAGGTATCGGGCACGTCGTCCTCGACAACGAGGAGGAGCTTTCGCGCCTCAATAGCATCGCGGCGTCCGCCGGCCGCGTGCAGCCAGTGATGATCCGCGTGAAGCCCGGCGTGGATGCGCACACCCACGAGTTCATCGCCACGGCGCATGAGGATCAGAAGTTCGGCATTTCCCTGTCCACCGGTGCAGCCTTCAACGCCGCACAGAAGGTGCTGGAATCCGCCAACCTTAAGCTCGTGGGCCTGCACTGCCACGTGGGTTCTTCGGTGTTTAATGCCGATGGCTTCAAGCTGGCCGCCGAGCGTGTGCTCAGCCTGTACAAGCGCATCCACTCCGAGCTCGGCGTTGCCCTCGAGGAGCTGGACTTGGGCGGCGGCTTCGGCATTCCCTACATGGAGTATGAGGAAGCGCTCGACGTCGCCACGCTGGCCAAGGATCTGCTCGACGCCGTGGAGCGCACCGCCACCGAGCTCGACATCACGCCACCCTTCGTACTGGTGGAACCCGGCCGCTCCCTGGTCGGTGCCTCTGCGGTCACCGTGTACCGCGTGGGCACGGTCAAGGATGTAGAAACCGGCAAGGCGGATCTGCCGATGCGCCGCTACCTCTCCGTGGACGGCGGCATGTCCGATAACATCCGCCCAGCGCTTTATGGCTCGGAGTACGACGTGCGCGTTGTCAACCGCCGCACCCAGGGCGAGCCGGTGGATTCACGCATCGTGGGCTTCCACTGCGAGTCCGGTGACATCCTGGTCAACGAGCGCCGTTTCCCCTCGGATATCACCACCGGCGATCTCCTCGCCTTCGCCACCACCGGCGCCTATCAGTACATGATGGCCTCGCGCTATAACGGTGCTCTGCGCCCGGCGGTTGTGTCCGTGCGCGACGGCAAGGCCCAGCTCATGCTGCGCCGGGAGACGGTGGAGGACTTGCTGGCGTTGGACGTCGATTAGCGCGGCGTTGTCACAGCTCACCGTATTTTATTCACTATGACATGGCCGGTCGCGCCCAGTGCCGGCCATTTTGTATAGAAATAGACAGCTCGTTCTGTATAGTGATGGGCTAGCACGTAAGAATCAAACGCAACATCAACAAAGGGACACCATGACGACGAACCGTAGCAAGAAGCCCGAAGGCGAACCAGTAGGTATTGCGCTGCTTGGGTTTGGCACCGTAGGCGCCGAGGTTTTCCGCCTCGTGCAGGAGAATGCGGACGCTTTTGCGCACCGCATCGGCGGCCCGGTGGAGATCCGCGGCGTAGCCGTGCACAACAAGAACAAGCTTCGTCCGGGCGTGCCGAAGGAGCTGCTCACGGACGACGCCAAGGCGCTCGTCCTGCGCGATGATATCGATCTCGTCGTCGAGGTTATCGGCGGCATTGACTTCCCGCGCGAGCTCGTCCTCGCTGCTCTCAACGCCGGTAAATCCGTGGTCACCGCCAACAAGGCTCTCGTGGCCGCGCACGCGGATGAGCTGGCGGAGGCTGCTGAGCGCGCTGACGTCGACCTTTATTTCGAGGCTGCGGTGGCCGCCGCCATCCCGGTTGTCGGCATGCTGCGCCGTTCCCTGGCCGGTGACAAGATCCAGCGCATCTCCGGAATCGTAAACGGAACCACCAACTTTATCTTGGACGCTATGGAGACCACCGGCGCCTCCTACGAGGACGCGCTGGCTGAGGCCACCCGTCTGGGCTACGCCGAGGCCGATCCCACCGCGGACGTGGAGGGCCACGACGCCGCCTCTAAGGCTGCCATCCTGGCCTCCCTGGGGTTCTACACCCGCCTGACCTTCAACGACGTCTATTGCGAGGGCATTTCCAAGATCACCGCGGACGATATCGCGGCCGCCAACCAAGCCGGTTATTCCATCAAGCTGCTCGCTATTTGTGAACGCTTGGTTGATGAGGAAACCGGCGCGGAATCCGTCAATGCCCGCGTGCACCCGACTCTGGTCCCGAAGGATCACCCGTTGGCGTCGGTTAGCCAGTCCTACAACGCCATCTTCGTCGAGGCGGAGGCCGCCGGTTCCCTGATGTTCTACGGCAACGGTGCCGGCGGCAACCCGACGGCTTCGGCTGTGCTGGGTGACGTCATCGGCGCCGCACGCAACATTGTCCACGGCGGCCAAGCGCCGGGGGAGAACACCTACGCCAACCTACCTATTGCGGAGTTCGGAGAAGTGGAAACTCGTTATCACGTCGACATGGAAGTTGAAGACCGCACCGGCGTGCTTTCTGCCATCTCCGGTGTCTTTGCCCGCCACGGGGTGTCACTGCGCACCGTGCGCCAGGAGGACGGCGATGCCACCGCTCGCCTCATCGTGGTGACCCACGCAGCGAAGGAAGCGGTGCTCGAGGAGATCGTCGCAGCCCTCGGCGAGCTCGATGAGGTCAAGGCCGTTCACTCCGTCATCCGCCTGGGCGTATAGGGACTCAGAGAGAACAATGAGTATCGATATCGAAGTAGGCACCAAGGTCACCGTCCAGGTCCCAGCATCCTCGGCCAACCTGGGCCCGGGCTACGACACCCTGGGTATTGCGCTGAGTCTCTACGACACCGTGGAGGTGGAGGTCACCCGCTCCGGCCTGGAGGTGGAGATCTTCGGCGAGGGCGCTGACGAGCTGCCACGCGATGGCTCCCACCTCGTTGTCAAGGCCATCCGCTCAGCGCTGAAGGCTGCCGACGTGGAGGTCTCCGGCTTGCGCGTGGTGTGCACGAACAACATCCCGCAGTCCCGTGGCCTGGGCTCCTCGGCGTCCGCCGCGGTGGCCGGCGTGGCCGCGGGCAATGGCCTGGCGGGATTCCCGCTTTCGGAACAGCAGGTCGTTCAGCTCTCCTCGGCTTTCGAAGGGCATCCGGATAACGCCGCTGCCTCTGTGTTGGGCAATGCCGTGGTGTCCTGGACTACCGTGCCTGTCGACGGCCGCTCGCTGCCGGAGTACCGTGCCGCCACCTTGGACGTGCACCCGAGCATCAAGGCCACGGCCTTGGTCCCGGATTTCCATGCGTCGACGCAGGCCGTGCGCCGCGTTCTGCCCTCGCACGTCACGCATGGTGACGCCGCTTTTAACGTCTCCCGCACCGCAGTAAACGTGGCGGCGCTGACCACCTACCCGGACCTGCTGTGGGAGGGTACCCGCGACCGCCTGCACCAGCCCTATCGCGCTGACGTTCTGCCGGTCACCGCGGAGTGGGTCAACCGCCTGCGCAACCGCGGCTATGCCGCCTACTTGTCCGGCGCCGGCCCCACCGTCATGGTCCTGCACACCGAGCCCATCGAGGAGGAGATCCTCGATGATGCCCGCGGGCAGAACCTGCGCGTGCTGGAGCTGGAGGTCGCCGGGCCGGTCTCCGTCGAGCGCGGTTAGCCTAGCTCGCTGCTCTCTTCCACGTCGATTCGGCACACGCCGTTTCCGGCTTTGGGTATGAGCTTCAGGCTCAGCCGCCCGCCGGAATCGGCAGCCGCTTGATCTAGGTATCCATCATGGATGGCGCAGACGAAGGGGGAGGGCTGAATTCCGGCCGTGACGAACGGGCAGGCGTGTAGTTGCACGGTGGTGCGGCCTTCCTCGGCGAATTGCTCCACCGAAGTTACCGGGTCAAAGCCCATATCGCGCATCGTCTGGTAGAGAGGTGCCAGCGCCTCAGCACCGTGGCTCGTGGCCGCAGCTTGAGCCCACGCGCGGCCGATCTCTCGTGCTTGCTCGGAAGAAAAGTCATTGAGCTGCTCTTTATCCGCCAGCGCTGTGACCAAGACGCTAATCAGCGTGACGTATTCCTCCGCCACCGAACGGTTGTCGGGTACACGTACTTGGAAGATCAGGGAGGGGCGCCCGCGCCCGTGCGCTGGGGCGGTAACTACCCGCACCGCGCCGGCGTTAACGAGCTCATCTAGGTGGCCGCGCGCGGTGTTAACGTGCATCCCCAGTTCCTGTGCAATCTCGGCGGCGCGTGCTCCTTGCGGGAATGTCTGCAGGGTTGAGAGTACCTCGCTCTGCTTGGGGGAGAGCTTCATCGTGTCGGGAAAAAGCTCAGTAGACGAGCGCGGGCTATGCGCAGATGACGTAGACATAAACGGCCTCTCCTTGGACAACGCTACGAGGATCTTACATCCGCTCGCAGCTCTTCCCCTATTTCAGTGCATAAAGCCTTAAAGCAGCGGAATCGAGGAACACAGGCACAACCTCACCGGGGGCCTTGCTGCGTGCCGGTTGGTCTAGAGTCACCCGTTGGCCATCGATCTCCACCAGGGTTGAGCTGCCTAAGTCAGCAAGAATTGTGGCGCTCAGCACCCCGGTGCTGTCGAAGTTCAGTGCGCTCTGGGGGAAGGCCGCCCAGTGGTCACCGCTGCGAGCAGGAGTGAACACCCCATCGCGGAGGCTACCCCGTAGCAGATTAACGCCTGATAGCTCTGCCATGAAATGAGTGGTGGGCTGCTCCAGTAGCTGATCCACGGGTCCTTGCGAGATGACCTCGCCGGCTTCCATTACAGCGATGTCGTCTGCCAGCGTGGTGAGGTCCACGCGGTTGTGGGTGACAATGATGGTGGTGCGGTCTGCCGCCGAGAGGCGCAACAGGTGGCGCCACCGGGCGGCTGATTCGACGTCCATGGCGGCAAAAGGCTCGTCCACGACCAGGACCTCCGGGCGCGCCGCAAGTGCGCGCAGGAGGGCAACCTGTGCGGCCTGTCCGCCGGAAAGCTCGGAAACATGGCCCAGCTCCTGCAATCCAGCTGCGTTCATCAACTCCTGGGTCCTTTGTGCATCCTTGGTCACCATGGTCAAAGCTTGTTCCACGGTGGCGGTGGGAGGCAGCCCGGGGTCTTGGGAGAGCATGACCACACGCTCGGCATTTGTCTGGGCTCCCTGTAAGCGCCCGCTAATGAAACGCATCAACGTGGTCTTTCCCGCGCCGTTGGGGCCAACCACCGCGGTCACGCGCCCGCCACGGAACGTCGTGGTGGTGTCGCCGACCGTGGCTAAGAGATCGCGGGGAGAGTCCTGCGGGGAGGTCATCGTGCGAAGCGCAGCCGTGTCCATCGGTTGCAAAGCGCGCACAGCTTGCTCGTGGCGGCGGCGCAGCAGCAGAGGCATTCCGGCCGCGGTGAGCGTGAGGATGGCTATCCCGATCAATACGGCCGACAGCGTATAGGCATTGTCCGCGCTGACCTCGCGCTCAAGGTAGATGCCGCTGGGCATGGTCCGAGTAGAACCGGGCAGGGATCCGGCGAAGGTGATCGTCGTTCCGAATTCACCCAGCGAGCGAGCGAACGCCAGAGCACCGCCGGTGAACACGGCAGGGAGGATAGCGGGCAGGATGATGCGCCGAAGGATGGTTCCTGTGCTCAGGCCAATGCCCCGCGCGCTGGCCACGACTTCGGGGTCGAGCTGCCGCAGCGCAGAATCTACCGCCACCACCACGAAGGGCAGGGTGACGAATAAGTGAGCTGCCACAACACCGGGAAAGGCGAAAGACACGTGCAGCCCAGCATGCTCTAAAACCGGGCCAAGCAGTCCGCGGCGCCCGAGCAGTGCGGTGAGCGCCAACCCGCCCACCACGGGAGGCATGGCCAAAGGGAGGTAGACCACCAGCCGCACAAGGTGAGACACGCGGCGCAGCTGCTGGAGCCACAGAGCCAGACAGGTGCCCAGGATTGTGGATAGCAAGGTAGACAACGCCGCCGCGGAAAGGCTGACGCGGAGGAGGTCATGGGTCGCCGGAGCGCTCAGCGTGTCGGCGAGGTTCGGCCAGGGCACTCGCAGCCCGAGGGCGAGCACCGGGGCAAGGATGTAGACCGCAGCGAGCACGCCGGCGGCGATGACCGGCCACGTTGTCCGCGGGCGCTGTTCGCGCAAAATCACGCGTGACACTTAGTCCACCGGGGTGAAACCGTATTTTTCCCAGGTGCTGTCAAAATCCGAATCGAGGAGGTTGAGGACATCCTGGGCTTCGTCGTGCCGGGGTGAATCAGTTACCACCGCGCCCATGATCTCATTGCGGAAGTCTTCCGCGTGGTCCAGCGGGATGGCCTCGACGTCCTCACTAGCAGCGGCATCGGTGGAGTAGACCCATCCGGCGTCCGCCTCACCGGAGGCGACCTTACCCAGGACGTCAGCTACCTGTCCCTCCAGGGAGGAAGCGTGCAGGTCCCAGTTGTTGGCCTCCATGATGCGCGTGGAGATGGCGCCGCAGGGCACGCTTGGGTCGCAGAGCACGAGGTGTGCTGAGGGATCCAGGTCGGCCGCGGAGCGCAGTCCCAAGGGATTGCCCTTCGGCACGACCATGACCATGACGTTGCTGGCTAGGGTCACGGGGGTGTCGACGGTGCCCTGAGCGGTCGCATCATCCATGGTCTCCCGGGAAGCCGTGAGGAGCAGATCTGCGGGAGCGCCTTCATTGATTTGCTGTACCAGGGCAGAAGAGCCGCCGTTGTTGAACGCCAGCGGGGTTTCAGACGCACTGGAGAGTTCGTCGTTGAGCACACGGGTGGAGGACGCGGCAAATACCTGCAACGGCTCGTCGGAGCTGGAGGAGCAGCCGCCGACAGTCAGCGCGGCGGCGAGAACAGAGACAGCAATTTTCAAGCGGCGCATGGTGAGTTACGTTACGGCATCTTTACGCGGTCCGCGTGAATTTAATATGGACTTCCTTTGGTTCCTTCTTGAGGTATTCACGGTCGAAGGATTCTTCGCGCTGGTCCACTTCTTTGAGCAGCGGAAGCGGGTCGTGTGGAGCAATGAGAATCATGGATTCGCCCACGTTGAGGGTGCCGAGTGCCCCATGGATAGCGCCGTGGCGCACTGCATGAGGGATTTCGGACGCGTTAAGGGTGGGAATGTCGCGGCCCTTGGAAGTGTCGACAAGCGGCAAGTTCATTGATGGATTCCTTTCGAGTTCTAGGGCGGCGGGCGTTGCTGCCCGTGCAACTAATTTACTACGATTATATCCGTGCAAATAGGAATGTCGGATATGTCTCTGCGTGATGTCTCCCTGGCTTCGCGCCGGCGCTGGCACACCCTTGCCTTTAGCCTCGTCGCGTTCTGGATCACGGTCGGCGTGGGAATCACCGTGGCAAGTTTTGGGGGAGCACCCGTCGTGTGGTGGGACCTCATCCACCCATTCACCCTCGGCGCGCTGACCACCGCGATCCTCGTGTTCAGTACCCACTTCACGGAGGCGCTCACCCGCACTCCGGCGGTCGGCTTCCGAGGGGTGGGCGCGCGGGTAGGCCTGGTTCAGGTGGGGCTGGTTCTTCTCCTTGTTGATCGCGCGGGCTATGACTGGGGCGTGCTCTCAGATAGTGGCTCGGCACTGGTCATCGCTGCCGTTGCGTGGCACCTGTGGGCGCTGTGGACCACGCTCCGGGGCTCTCTGTCTGGTTCTTTCGCCGTGACCGTTCCTTTTTATCTGGCGGCGGCCTGCTTCATGGTGTTCTCGGTGCTACTGGTCATTCTGGCTGCGCACGGGGTAGGGAATTACTCGCTGTTGGTGGCCGCGCACTCACGCGGGATGGTGTGGGGCTTCGGCCTTCTTACCATCCTGGGCACGGTCATCACGCTGTTGCCCACGTTGACCCGAACCCCAATCTCAGCGGTTGCGCGGGTGCGGTGCAGCCGGGCTTTGACCGTGCATTGCGTGGGGCTGGGGGTGGCCATGCTTGCCGACGCCTCCGGGCTCACCCGCGCCGCCGGCATGGCGCAGCTGCTCACCGTGCTTGCTGCCGTACTCATCATCCAGCCAGTGCTGGCCGGTGCGCTTGGTGGTGAGAAGACCACGGCTAGTGTGTCCGCGTTGGCGGGGCTGGTATGGATGGTGGCGCTCTGCGCCGGTGACGCCGCGGCCACCATCGCAGGGGCCTACCCACGCGCGGTCACGCTACTGCTCATGCCGGCGTTTCTGGGCGCCGGCCTGCTGCAGCTGGTCACCGGGGTGCTCCATCACATGCTGCCCATCCTGGCCGGGGCGGCCCGTCCCGCGCACGGGCATATTGCCGGGTTCCTGCGAGTAGGGCTCATTAACGTGGGCGGTGTGCTCAGCCTCCTCGGCATTGCAGGTGTGTCTGTAGCCGGGCTTATCATGATGGGGCTTGGACTCATCGCCAATATTGTGGCCCTGGCATGGGCCGTCGCATCATCTCAAGGAGAAGTTCATGTCAAGCGTGCCCGTTAAGAAGGAGCATTCCGAAAAGAAGTGGGCGTCCTGGCTCATCATCATCGTCGCGCTCCTCGCTGTCATTGGGCTGGCTGTGTTCAACTCGACCACAGGCAAGCAGGACCCAGCTACGGTGGCATCCGCCGACGCCGTGACTGTTGACGTCTCCGTGGAGGGCATGGCTTTTGTCCCGTCCTCCATTGACGTGGCAGCGGGCAGTCACCTCGTAGTGAATTTCACCAACACCGGTGACCAGGTTCATGACCTCAAGATTGGGCGCGAGGAGACGGGCCGGGTGGAACCGGGCGAGACCGTGCAGCTCGACGCCGGAATCATCGAGGAGTCTGTGGAAGGCTATTGCACGATCGCCGGGCACAAGATGCAAGGTATGACGTTCATGGTCAACGTCGACGAGTCAGCATCCGGTGAGCATGATCATGCGGGGGCGTCGGAAAGCACCGGCTCCGCCGGCGCACCGGCGACGGTGCCCTCGGCTGCCGAGCGCATGGCAGCCCGCGAGAACTTTAAGGCTTTTGATGCCTCCCTTGCCCCCGCCGAAGGCGAGCTCCATGAGGAAACGTGGGTGATGACTGAGGAAGAAGTCGAGGTTGCCCCAGGCGTGCGCCAAACCCGGTGGCTTTTCAACGGGCAAGCACCCGGGCCTACCTTGCGCGGCAAGGTAGGGGATAAGTTCCGCATCACCATCAAAAACGAGGGCTCGATGGGGCACTCGGTGGACTTTCACGCGGGTGAGGTCAACCCGGATGAGAACATGAAGTCGATCCAGCCGGGTGAATCGCTGACCTATGAATTCGTGGCACACAGGGCGGGTATCTGGATGTATCATTGCTCGACCATGCCGATGAGCTTGCACATTGCCAATGGCATGGCGGGAGCGGTCATCATCGATCCTCGCGGGGAGGACGCGCTGGCAGACGTCGATGCGGAGTACGTCATGACGGCGAACGAGGTCTTTCTAGCCTCTGCGGGTAAGGAAGCTGAGGGCGCTAACGCGCAGCGCGTCAGCGACGGCGACTATGACCTCACGGCCTTCAATTACTATCCCAACCAGTATGATGTTGCTCCGCTGCGCGCCAAGGTGGGCGATACCGTGCGCATCTGGGTGGTCAACCTCGGCCCGGATCTGCCGTTGAGCTTCCACGTCGTGGGCGAACAATTCGACACCGTGTACAAGGAAGGCGCCTACCTGATTAAGGGCGCGAAGGATTCCGGCTCCCAGGCGCTCGACCTTCTACCTGCCCAGGGCGGATTCGTGGAGATGACCTTCAACGAGCCGGGCACCTATTCCTTTGTCAACCACCTCATGACGAATGCGGAGAAGGGGCAACACGGCCAGATTATCGTTGAGTAGCAAGTCGCTCGCGCCGCGCTCGTAGCTCGTCCAAGGTGTCGATATCGCGTACTGCGGGCGTTGCCTCGATCTCGGCGATGGTGCCCGCGAGCCTCAGTAAGCGCATGGCCGGGTTGTTGCGTGGATCTCCGAGCTCCTCCAGCGCGCGGGTGAGGGCCTTAGTACGCCACAGCGCACACAGCGGTTGTAGGCTCCCGTCGAGGGTAGCCACAGCGACATCCGCGCCCGAGCTACCCAGAGCCTTGTGGAGGGCAGGCAGTACCTGCGGGGAATCCGGGGCATCGACGGCAAAGACTGCTGTGGTAGCCCTCGCGTCACCAGCCAGTGCGGCGTGGCCCGCGGCGATACCTGCAGCTGGCCCGCTGAAGAGGGGGCTTTCGCACACCTGGGGCATGCCCAAACGATAGGGCGAGACGACCGCTACCGGCGCGCCATAAGGAAGCTGGCGCAACAGTCGGTCGATGAGGCGTTCACCGGCGAGCCTCACGCTAGCCTTGTCCACGCCTCCCATGCGTTGGCCGCGCCCGCCGGCTAAAACAATGACACCTGGCACTTCGCTTAACCTTTCGTTCCGGGCAGCTCGCGGGACCAATCACCGGAGCGGCCCCCGGACTTCGCGGTGATGCCGCAGCGCCGGATATAGGCGGAGCGGTCAACGCCTTTGACCATGTCAATGAGCGCCAAGGCGGCGATGCTCACCGCGGTGAGCGCCTCCATTTCCACGCCGGTGCGGTCGGCGGTGCGCACTGTGGCTTCGATGAAGACGTGGTCTTCACGCAGCTCAATGTCCACCGCACAGCCATGCACCCCAATGGTGTGGGCCAGCGGAAGGAGATCTGGAACCTTCTTGGCAGCCGCGATGCCAGCCACACGCGCAACCGCAAGCACGTCCCCCTTAGGCACGGTTCCCTCCCGCAGCGCGGTGAGAACTTCTGGTGAGCACGCGACCTCGCCTTGGGCGGTAGCGGTGCGTACCGTGGGCTGCTTTTCGGTGACGTCCACCATATAGGCGGAGCCGGCGTCGTTGAGGTGAGTGAACTTCATGTCTAAACAGGGATCCTTTCCTAGCGTGGACCTAGCCTAGCTGACGAAGAGTGGGCCGATCCGGGTGTTCAGATGCGCGATCTTTGGTAGCAATGGAGGGGTGGGGGATGTGGAGGCGGATTGTGAAGCTAGTAAGGGTAGACGGTAAGTTGCTCGCCGGCGGCGACCGGACTCGTCAGCAGCGCAAAGCCGTGTGTGCCCGGAAGGGCGGCAACGTGGTGGCTGCGCATACGCGGACCCGGCGGTGGGCTTGCGGTAATGGATTCCGTCATGGTGATGGAGCACGGCTGAATGAGCGGGTGGTGAGGTTCGGGGAAGTCCGCACCGGCGACGGCCGTGAGGCACGGCCGGTCCTTGACACCCGCGGGGCGGGGCAGTCCGCGCAGAGAGCGCAGCAGTTGGGTGAGGTAGAGGTGTGCGGAGACAAACGCCGCCACCGGGTTGCCCGGCAAACACACCACGGGGATACCGTCCCAGAGCGCATGGCCCTGAGGCGCGCCGGGCCGTTGGTTGACGTGGCCGAACCAGTAATCATCGCGTTCCACGGCATCCTCAATCACGGCGCGAACCACGTCGAAGGCGCCGGCCGAGACGCCGCCGGTGGTGACAATGAGATCGGAATCCGCAGCGGCCGCGTTGAAGCGCCGGTGCAGCTCAATGGGGGAATCTCCACAGACCGTGCGGGTGATCTCGCAGAGACCGGTGGAAGAAATGAGGGCTTCGAGCATGGGCCCATTCGAATCGGAAAGCTGGCCGTTGATCAGCTCCTCACCCGTGGCAATGATGGTTACTCGTGGGATGCGGTGAACCACGGCGCTGTCAACGCCGGAGGAGAGGCTGGCGGCGATAAGGGGGGCGTCGACAAGCGTGGCAGATCCAGCGAGTTGGTGGCCGGCGTCGATGTGGGAACCGCGTCGCCGGATATGGTTACGGTCGGGCAGGTGGTGCACCGTGACGGTTTCAGGCACAGGTCCGGGCCCTAGGGGAACATCGGTGTTTTCTACTGGTATGACCAGGCCATCAAAACCCTCCGGAACCTCCCCGCCAGTCATGATTCGCACCGCGGTCCCAGGCTGCGGGACCTGAGTGGGTGAGCCTGCTGGGACATCACCTATAACAGGCAGCGTGAATGGGGTGGTTAAGTCATCAGGTGACGCCGGAGCTGGGATGAGGAAGCCGTCCATCGCCGAATTATCCCGCGGCGGGAGGGGAAGACGGGCGAAGAGTGGCTCGGCCAGAACGCGGCCTTGTACAAGGGGAGCGCGCTCCGCAGGCAGGACGCGAACCAATGCGTGGAGGCGGTCGAAATACTCCTCGATGCTTAAGTCAGTCCCAGTGCTTGTCATTGCACCCAATCTAGCCGCCGATGGCGGACATCGGGCGATCGGGCTGGAGGAATCCTTCATCATCCACACCATGGCCCGGCAGCTTCTTCCACATTTCGCCCGCCCACGCGGCGGCGAGTTCCGCGTCGCTAGCGCCGCTGCGCAACAAGTCCCGCAAGGACGTCTCCGAGTTGCCGAACAAGCAATTACGCACAGCGCCGTCCGCAGTGAGTCGCGTGCGGTCGCAATTGCCGCAGAAAGGCCTTGTCACGGATGCGATGACGCCGATTCGGCCTACCTGTATTAAGCCATCGCGCGCTTGCGCGGTCCACAGTGCGGCGGGGGCGGAGCCTCGGGGCTTCTGCACAGGCGTGAGCTCGAATTCTTCTCCCAAACGAGCCAAAATATCTTCTGCGGTGACCATCCGGGAGCGTTCCCATTCTTCGCGCGGGCCTAATGGCATCTGCTCGATGAAGCGCAGCTGCGCGCCTCGCTCGAGGCAGTAGCGCGCCAAGGGGACGATGTCCTCTTCATTTACTCCGGGCATAACCACGGCATTAACTTTGACCGTGCCCAGACGCCCTTCGCGGTGGGCGGCTGTGGTGGCTTCGATGGCGGCGAAGACATCGCCCAGCCTGTCGCGCCGGGTGAGGCGGGCATAAAGCTCAGGATCAATGGTGTCTAGGGAGATGTTGACGCGGTCCAGCCCCGCCTCAATGAGACCGTCCAGGCGGCGGGGGAGTCCCAAGCCATTGGTGGTCAGTGCGGTGGCGGGGGCCAACTTTTCGTCTGTGCGTAGCTGCGTCGTGGCGGCGATAATCTTCTCTAGCGACTTGCGCAGCAAAGGTTCGCCGCCGGTAAAGCGCACCTGGCGGATGCCCAAGTGGGTTACGGCAATCCTGATGAGGCGGATGGTCTCGTCGTCGCTGAGTGTCTGGGCAGTGGGCATCCACTCGAGGCCCTCGGCGGGCATGCAATACGTACAGCGGAGGTTGCAGCGATCGGTCAGCGAGACTCGAAGGTCGCGCGCTTGGCGTCCATAACGGTCGAGCAAGTCGCGGCGACCATCGCTTAATGCAGGCGGCAGGTCCGGAGGCGTTGCGTCGGCACCGCCGCGGGTGGAACCGCGCGGGGAGGGCGTAGGCAGAAAGACGCGATCAGACATTAACCACACTTTAGCCGGAGTAATAGCAGATCTATAGTCGCACGGCCCCTCTACTGCGTGGCGCCCTCTTCGGTATCGAGGCGCTGCGCCTCGCCCGGGCCCTTCAGCCGGATGATGTTATAGGCGCCCTCGGCAAGATGGGCACGAAGATCCTTCTTGTCGAACTTGCCCACCGAGGTCTTGTCGATGGACTTCACGAAGGTCCAGTACTCCGGCAGCATCCACGATGGAAGCTCAGAGCGCATCCCGTCACGCAGGCGCTCGGCGGTCTCAATCGTGGGGCTGATATCCGCCGCAAGAACGGTCACAGCTAGTGGGCGTTCGACCCACTGCTTGTCGGGGTAGCCAATGACGGCGCATTCGAGCACCACCGGGTTGGCCATGATGAGGTTTTCCAACTGGACGGAGTAGATCCACTCGCCGCCGGACCGGATGACATCGCGCGCGCGGTCCTCCACGGTGAGGAAGCCATCCTCGTTGACGAATCCTACGTCACCAGTGCGCAGCCAGCCGTCGGCCGTGAACTTGGCGGCGGCATCTTCGACGTCCTTCCCGCGGAATTCGTGGGCGGCACCGCCGTCCTCTGAGGTGGGCGAGTGATAGTAGGAGCCGGTCACCAGGTTGCCGCGCACCTGGATCTCGCCGGCATTACGGTCCGTGGTGTTGACCACGTGGCCGTCATTGACCACCCGGTATTCCAAGGAGGAGGGGAAGCGCCCCTGGGAAATGCGGTAGGCCCACCGAGCCTCACCCGAAGCACCTGAGGGCGGGCGCGCCACTGTACCCACCGTGGTGGTTTCCGCCATGCCCCACACGTGAACCACGTCCACGCCATAGCGCTCCTCCCAGCTCTTGATGAGCTGCGGCGGGACGGGCGATCCGCCGGCGAAAATCTCCGTCAGCGTCATGCGCTCCGGCGGGTTCTTGAGGTAGTGCACGAAGAGCTGAATCCAAATGGTGGGCACGCCATGCGCCACGCGCGGGGAGGTGGCGGCGATGATTTTGGCCAGGGTAGCGGGGGAGACGTCGGCGTCGGGAAGCACCAGCGGCGTGCCCGTCATCCACGCCGCAAAGGGAACGCCCCAGCTTAAAACGTGATAGATGGGGATGCAGCACAAGAAGGTCTCACCATGGGTCACGCACAGGGAGTCGGAGGAGCGCAACTGCATCCCCTCCAAAAACAGGGCGCGGTGCGAGTAGAGCACACCTTTCGGAGCGCCGGTGGTGCCTGTGGAGTAGCACAGGGCGGCAGCGGTGTGCTCATTCAACACCGGCCAGTTGTACACGGTGGAGCGCCCATCCAGAAGCTGTTCGTAGCTATAAACCTCAACGTTGCCCGGCAGTGGGGTGCTGGGCTTGCCGACGCCCGTGAACACCACCGCGCGCACGCAGTCCACGCCTTCCAGAACCTGGGCAAGCTGGTCGGCGAGGCGGGAATCCGCGACGATGACGCGAACCTCGGCGTGGTTGATGATGTGCCGGATCTGATCATTCATGAGCTGCTTGTTGAGCGGCGTAAACACCGCTCCCTTGCAGGCCGTTCCGAAAAGCACCTCGAGGTGTTCGGCGCAATTCCACATCAGGGAGCCCACGCGTTCATCACCAGTGATGCCGAGCGTGTCATGCAGGGCGTGGGCGAAAGCGGCGGCGCGTGCACCGATATCGGCGAAGGTCGTCTCTTCGCGTTCGTTGCCGGGATTGGCGCTGTGCCACGTGACTACCTGGGTTTGGCCGTGGACGGAGGAACCGTACTCCAGGATGCGGGTGAGGGACAGCGGGATATCCTGCATAGTGGAGAGCATGCGCACTACTTTAGCCGTGTCAGTGTGAGCGCGGTGGATGGATGCGGTATAGTTGTTCGCGACTGGCGGGGAAAGCCTTCCTCGCACCTCCGAGCTCCCTCCACGGCGTGCACACCTGCGGTGAAAAACTCATGGCAGTCCAACGGTGCGCGCGGCAATGAGAGGGTAGAGATACGCTCGCAGTCGCCTTCTTAAAATATCTCCCCGCGATTGACCCGCGGCCGCTTCCTTGAGTTCTTTTCGGAGTGCAGCAAGGAGTTCTTCACGTTCTGCTCCGCAGGGCCGGAGAGGGGGGAGAGCCAAAGAAAACCACCGCCCACGGGGATCGCGGTCGCGTGAACTCGCTGGTGGCGGCGGACCATCTCAATTACACACTGGCTTCCAACGCCCACGTGGAGCGGCACCACGCACAGTGCGGGTGCGGCTGAATAGACGGCGCGCGTTGGTGAAGCGACGAAAGGATATCCGTGAGCGATACGGACAAGACCGCAGCACAGGATCTCGCGTCCCTGAAGCTGCCGGAATTGCGCAAGCTGGCTGCGGAGCGTGGACTTCGCGGCGTCTCCGGACTGCGCAAGGGGGATCTCATCACCGCACTGACCACCGGCCAGGTGCCAGCGCGCGGCGCGAAGGCCGCAGCCCAAGCGGAGCCCAAGAAGGACGAACAGCCGCGCCGCGCTACCCGCAAGGCTTCTCGCCCTGCCGGCGCCGCAGACCAGGAGTCCGAGCAGCCGGAGCAAGATAAGAAGCGCAAGCAGGACCAGCCGAAGCAGCAGACTGATGAAGCTGCCAAATCTGACAAGGCTGATAAGTCCGAGCACAACGACGGTAACGACGAGCACCGCTACGAGTCCCGCTCCCAGGCTCGCCGCGCCCGCCGCAACCGCGCCCGCCGCCAGGAGCGCGAGGCCCGCGAAGAGGCCAAGGGCAACGGCAACGGAAACAATAACGGTGCCGAGAACAATAATGGCAAGTCCGAGGACAACCAGTCCCGCGGCGGAAACAACTCCGATAACGGTGAGCGCGGCAACGGTGGCAATAACGGTGGCGGCCACAACAATAACCGCCGCGACAACCACCGCAACGACGATGACAACAATGGCGGCGGTCGCCGTAACCGCCGCAACCGCCGTAACCGCCGCGGGCGTGACCGCGATGGTGGCGGCAATGGTGGCAACGATCTGCAGATCCGCGAGGGCGATGAAGTACAGGTAGTCGGCGGCATCCTGGAGGTCGTGGACAACAACGTGGCCTTCCTGCGCACCACCGGCTACCGCGCGGCCAGCTCCGATGTCTTTGTTAACAACAACCTCGTGCGCCGCCTGGGCCTGCGCTCCGGCGACGCGCTGACCGGCAAGGTCAAGGTTTCTGGCCCGACCCACACCCACGGCAACGGCCGCAACCGCCGCAAGTACAACCAGCTGGTGGAGGTCGACACCGTCAACGGACTGGATCCGTCGACTGCGAAGGACCGCCCGGACTTCTCCAAGCTCACCCCGCTTTACCCGAACCAGCGCCTGCGCTTGGAGACGGACCCGAAGATCCTCACCACCCGCGTCATCGACCTCATCATGCCGATTGGTAAGGGCCAGCGCGCGCTGATCGTCTCCCCGCCGAAGGCCGGTAAGACGACGATCCTGCAAAACATCGCCAACGCCATCGCCACGAACAACCCGGAGTGCTACCTCATGGTGGTCCTCGTGGACGAGCGCCCCGAAGAGGTCACGGACATGCAGCGCAGCGTCAACGGTGAGGTCATCGCCTCCACCTTTGACCGCCCGCCGTCAGAGCACACCTCCGTGGCGGAGCTGGCCATCGAGCGCGCCAAGCGCCTGGTGGAGCAGGGCAAGGACGTCGTCGTCCTCCTCGATTCCATCACCCGCCTGGGCCGCGCCTACAACAACTCCTCCCCGGCGTCGGGCCGCATCCTGTCCGGTGGTGTCGACTCCAACGCCCTGTACCCGCCGAAGCGCTTCTTGGGTGCTGCCCGCAACATCGAAAACGGTGGTTCGCTGACCATCATCGCCACCGCGATGGTGGAAACCGGCTCCACCGGTGACACGGTCATCTTCGAGGAATTCAAGGGCACCGGCAACGCCGAGCTCAAGCTCGACCGCGCCATCTCCGAGCGCCGCATCTTCCCGGCCGTGGACGTCAACCCGTCCGGCACCCGCAAGGACGAACTCCTGCTGGTTCCGGAGGAGGCGCGCATCATGACCAAGCTGCGCCGCATCCTTTCCGGCCTGGATTCCTTTGCTGCCATCGATTTGCTGATCAAGCAGCTCAAGAAGACCCGCTCCAACGGCGAATTCCTCATGCAGGTGGCCTCGTCTGCGCCCATGGCGGCAGATATGGATGAGGAGGACTACAAATAATGTCGAACCAGGTTTCCCTCGTTGATGACATCGTCTCCGCGTACCAGGGCATCGAGATGCAGATGGCTGACCCGGACGTAGCCGGAGATCAGAAGCAGTTCCGCAAGCTGTCCAAGCGCTACGCTGAACTGCGCCCCATCGTTGCTGTCAACGATGAACTCGTCCAGGCCCGCCAAGACCTGGCCGACGCCAAAGAGATGGCCTATGAGGACCACGAATTCCAGCCCGAGGTTGAGCGCCTCGAACCGCTCGTCGTGGAGCTGGAGGAGAAGCTCGCGGATCTGCTCGCTCCGCGCGATGAGCAGGACTCCGAGGACATCATCATGGAGATCAAGGCCGGCGCCGGCGGCGAGGAGGCAGCACTTTTCGCTGGCGACCTAGCCCGCATGTACGAGCGCTTCGCTGACAAGGCCGGCTTCCAGTGGGAGGTCCTGGGCCTCAACGAGTCCGACCTCGGCGGCGTCAAAGACATGTCCATCTCCTTCAAATCCAAGACCCCGTCCCGTGATGGCGCGTGGAGCGTGTTCAAGTTTGAGGGCGGCGTCCACCGCGTGCAGCGCGTCCCGGTGACCGAGTCCCAGGGCCGCATCCAGACCTCCGCAGCCGGTGTGCTGGTCTACCCGGAGCCGGAAGAAGTCGAAGCAGTCAACATCGATGACAAGGACATCCGCGTTGACGTCTACCGCTCCTCCGGTAAGGGCGGCCAGGGCGTGAACACCACCGACTCCGCCGTGCGCATTACCCACCTGCCCACGGGCCTGGTGGTGACCTGTCAGAAGGAGCGCTCCCAGATCCAGAACAAGGCGCGTGCCCTGCAGGTGCTGCAAGCCCGCCTGGATCAAATGGAGCGCGAGGCGCGCGAGGCCGAGGCCGGCGAGCAGCGCGCATCCCAGGTGCGCACCATGGACCGCTCCGAGCGCATCCGCACCTATAACTGGCCGGAGAACCGCATTACCGATCACCGCATCGGCTACAAGGCCAATAACCTCGACTCCGTTCTCAACGGCGACATGCACGACCTCATCGAGGCCCTGCAGGCCCAGGAGCGCGCCGAGCGCCTCGAGGCCGAGGGCTAGAAGGCTAAGGCACGGTTATTAACGGTGACATTTCACACCTATAGGGAGGCGCTTCGTGATGCCACGGAGCGCCTTCGCGCTGCCGGGGTGCCTTCACCCGAATGGGACGCGCGCCTGTTGGCCGCCCACCTCATCCACTGCGGGCACATGGACATCCCCCTCGACGAGCAACCGATCCCCGGTTTTGACGTGGCCTATGGAGCGTTGGTGGGGCGTCGTGAAGCGCGCGAACCACTCCAGCACATCCTGGGTGTCGCGTGGTTTGGTCCGCTCGAGCTTGAGGTCGGCCCGGGCGTGTTCATTCCACGCCCGGAAACGGAGGTGCTCGCCGACTGGGGAGTTAAATTTCTAACGAAATTTAACTCGTTGGAGTCGAAGGAATTTAACTCGTCGGAATCTCCCCGTGTCGTGGACTTGTGCGCTGGGTCCGGTGCGCTCGGGCTCTACGTCGCACACTACGTGCCACAGGCTGAGGTGTGGGCAGTAGAGCTTGCCGACGCCGCCCTGGCCTACACCCGCCGCAACGCCGCGACCGCTGCGCGCGGCGGGGCGGGAACTATAAACGTGGTCCAAGGGGATGTCACCGAGGCAGACCTCTTGCCGGAATTGCACGGCAGCGTCGACCTCGTGCTGACGAATCCGCCATATGTGCCGGAAACCCCGGACCTGGAACCGGAGGTTTATCAGGACCCGCACGAGGCAGTGTTCGGGGGAGTAGATGGCATGGAAACCATCAACGCGATGATCCCGACCATCGCTGCGCTGCTGCGCCCCGGTGGCCGCGTGGGCATCGAGCACGACGACGACACCTCCCAACAGGTGCAGGAAGCCCTGCGCGCGCATGGAGGATTTAGCCACATCGAGGTGCTCAAGGATCTCACTGGCACCGCCCGCTTTGTCACGGCACAGCGGGGAGTACAGTAGATTGGTCGAAGATTGGTCGACAAGCCGACAAGAACGGGATTAAAGGAGAGACCAATGCAGGGACAGATTTATAACTGTGCGGACGCCGCCGAGCGCGAAGAAGGAATGGCTCTTGCCGTCAAAGCAGCCAAGTCGGGGCGGCTTGTAGTGATGCCCACCGATACGCTCTACGGGCTGGGCTGCGATGCCTTTGATAACGACGCCGTGGCTAGCCTGCTGGCCACCAAGCACCGCGGCCCAGACATGCCGGTACCGGTGCTCGTGGGCTCCTGGGATACCGTCAAAGGCCTCGTCGCGTCGTTGGATGATACCGCCCAAACGCTGATCGAGGCCTTCTGGCCGGGCGGACTATCCATCGTCGTCCCGCAGGCGCCGTCGCTTCCCTGGAACTTGGGCGATACCCGCGGCACGGTGATGCTGCGCATGCCGCTGCACCCCATCGCCATCGAGCTTTTGCGTGAGGTCGGCCCCATGGCGGTGTCCTCCGCGAATATCTCTGGCCAAACCCCACCCACCACGGCGATTGCCGCCAAGCAGCAGCTGGGTAAGGCCGTCACCGTCTACCTCGACGGGGGAGAAGCAGAGGTAGGAAAGCCATCCACCATTATCGATCTGTCTGGCTCCCGCCCTTATCTTTTGCGCGAAGGCGCATTGAGCGCTGAGCAGATCGGAGAGGTCATCGGAGTATCCGCAGAGTCCTTGCGCACCCGCCCGAGCGCCCAATCCTCTTAAGGAGACATCAGTGGCTGGAACCGGAGTGCCGCTGCGCGAGCTAGCGTTGGTGATCTTTGTCGCGGCGGCGTTTACCTACCTCACCACCGGACTGGTGCGTACCTTCTTAGTGCGCAGCGGACAGGTGGCGGAGATTCGCCTGCGCGATAGTCACTCCCAGCCAACACCGCAGCTCGGCGGGGTGGCGATGTTCACGGGTTTTGCGGCCGCCGTCTATCTCGCAGGCCAGCTTCCAGCCTTGACTCGCGGCTTTATGCCCGTCACGCCTGAGATGAATGCTGTGCTGTGGTCAGCCGCAGCCATCGTCCTCGTGGGCGTGGTGGATGACTTAGTGGAGCTGAGCGCTCTGGTCAAGCTCATCGGTCAGCTCGTGGCCGCCGCCATCATGAGCGGGTTGGGGTTGACGTGGACGCTTCTCTTCCTGCCTTTTGGTGATGGAACTACGGTCATTTTGGACCAGGTCCAGGGGACACTCTTGACCACATTCTTCACCGTGTTGCTCATTAACGCCATCAACTTCGTCGACGGGCTCGACGGTTTGGCGGCCGGGCTGGGCATGATCGCCGGCGGCGCTATCTTGGTCTTCTCGCTGACGGTTCTGCACGACCAGGGCGGTGCAGTGTCCGCGTATCCGCCGGCGATTATCGCTGCCGCTCTTGTTGGCGTGTGTGCCGGGTTCCTCCCTCACAACTTTGAGCCCTCCCGCATCTTCATGGGGGATAGCGGTGCGATGCTGATTGGTTTGCTGCTCGCCGCGGCGTCGACGTCCGCCTCCGGCAAGATCAACATGTCTTTGTACGGCACCGTGGACATTGTGGCGTTGATGTCACCCGTCATCGTCGTGGTCGCCGCGGTCTTTATTCCAGTCCTGGACCTTGTCTGGGCCGTCATTCGCCGCGTATCGCAGGGGCGCTCGCCTTTCGCTGCGGATAAGGCGCACATTCACCACCGGCTGCTCTCCTTGGGGCACACGCACCGACGCACAGTACTGGTGCTTTATTTATGGGTCTCCGCGGTGGCGTTTGGGGCCGTCTCCTTTTCTATCGTTCCGGCCCCTGCGGCCGTGGCTTTGGCGGTTCTCGCGCTTGGCGTGGCCTTCGGCGTGACCCTGATTCCGCTGCGCCAGGGCAAGATTGGGCGTCGGCCGCGGGCTACCAGTGTGGTGCTGGAAACTGATCCTTCCTGAGGTAGGGTATGGGGCTGTGACTGATTCAACGACCTCCGAAGAGCTTTCGCCCTACGACGATCATCGTCGCCCCCTCAAGCGCGCCCTGCGTCTCGGGGTCATCGGCCTTATCGTCGTAACCATCGCGTCCCTGTCCATCTGGGGTGGCGTTCGCGGAGTGCCCGGAATTTGGGGAGTACTCGTCGGCGCGGCCATCGGCGGCGGCTTCGTGCTCTTTACCGCGGCCTCGGTGCTTATTACCGCACGCACGACACCCTCGACCACGATGGCTGTGGTCCTAGGTGGCTGGTTGCTTAAGGTCGTCATCCTCATCATGGTGTTGTTGCTGATCAAGGACCTAGAGTTCTACGACACGATGGCCCTCTTCGTCACCGTGCTGCTGGCGCTGGCGGTGACGTTGGGAACTGAGGTATGGGGCGTGGTCACCTCCAACGTGACTTACGTGTCTTAGCCTTTCTCGACCTTTTTCAGTGAGCCACTGCTCCCGGTGACCCGGGAGGGTGGCTTTTTGTGTAGCGAAATGACGCCGCTTCGGGCGCTCATTACCCCCGTCAAGGTGGGAAAACGCGGGTGTGTGACCAAATACACTTAGTAGGGTTTTGGCAGAATGTGGGCGTTTTATGCGGCCGCACGGCGCTGGGCTGTGCCTTTAGGTTCACAACGCTGCCCCCACGTGCGAAAACTTGAGGGCGAACTGATAGCATTCTCTTCGGGTTACCGCGGGTTAGCGTCATGCTATCCCGAAAAAGTACGGTTTATCCTTGCCCTGTTTACGCTGATGTGCGACGGAGTCCGTGAGCAGGGCAAAGAGCTTGAGACGTCCATCGCACCACATAGCCTTCGACAAGCTGTGTGGCCCGAACACGGGAGAGAACGCTGAGCGTTACGACATTGGCCATGAAGGGTGAGTTTCACGCACCCGAACTGGATCCAGAATTTTTCCCGGGGCACGTAACCGAAGATGGTGGAGTCGTCGATCTCCTGTTCGCCGATTTCGCCAACGGTTGGTTCGCTTTGGATCGCATCATGCTGGTCCGCCTGTTTATGGCGGCTATCTTGGTGCTCCTTTTTGTTGTCGCCTTCAGGAACCCGAAGCTGGTTCCTAAAGGATTGCAGAACGTAGCGGAGCATGCGATTGACTTCGTACGAATTCACATCGCAGAAGACATCTTGGGCCGTAAGGAAGGACGCCGTTTCCTTCCGATCCTGGCCACGATCTTCTTCGGTGTTTTGTTCTGGAACGTAGCAACTATCGTTCCAGCCCTAAACATCTCTCCGAATGCTCGTATTGGTATGCCAATCGTGCTGGCAGTCGTTGCGTACATCGCCATGATTTACGCCGGCGCAAAGCGCTTTGGCTTCGGCAAGTTCGTCAAGTCCTCGGTGGTTATTCCTAATCTGCCGCCGCTGCTGCACGTGCTTGTTGTACCGATTGAGGCTTTCTCTACGTTTGTCATGCGTCCAGTCACGCTGGCTCTTCGTCTTATGGCGAACTTCCTGGCTGGCCACCTCATTTTGGTCCTGTTGTACTCGGCAACGAACTTCTTCTTCTTCCAGTTCAACGGTTGGACCGCACTGAGTGGCCTCACTCTGGTCGCAGCGGTTCTGTTCACGCTGTACGAAATTATCGTCATCTTCCTGCAGGCATACATTTTCGCCCTGCTGACGGCGGTATACATCGAACTGTCGCTGCATGCAGATTCGCACTAACAACAACGCGAACCTCGCGGTTAACTAAATACCCCAGAAATCACCACTTCCCCCGCGGAACAATTCGCGGGAAAACATTGAAAGGGAACGACTTTCATCATGAACGAAATCATTCTTGCTCAGGCTGCTGACGAGTCCACCCTCAAGGGCCTCGGCGCTATCGGCTACGGCATCGCAACCATCGGCCCGGGTCTGGGCATCGGTATCCTCGTCGGCAAGACCGTCGAGGGCATGGCTCGCCAGCCGGAGATGGCCGGCCAGCTGCGTACCACCATGTTCCTGGGTATCGCCTTCGTTGAGGCCCTGGCACTTATCGGCCTCGTTGCAGGCTTCCTGTTCTAAAGAGCGCTTTACACAAAGTAAATCGAACTTTAAGAACGGAGCCCCATGAACAACGTCATTTACTACCTTGCAGCAGAGGGAAGTGAGCACCTGCCGCTGGAGAGCGGCAACTCCATCCTTCTGCCCAAGATGTACGACTTGGTCTGGTCGATCATTCCGTTCGCCATCATCCTGATTGTGTTCTGGAAGCTTGTTCTTCCGGCATACAACAAGATGCTGCAGGAGCGTGAAGACCGGATCGAAGGTGGCCTTAAGCGTGCGGAGGCTCAGCAGGCCGAAGCAAAGGCCGCTCTGGAAAAGTACAATGCTCAGCTCGCTGATGCTCGAGCAGAGGCTGCGGAGATTCGCGAGCAGGCGCGCGAGCGCGGCAAGCTGATCGAGGCAGAGGCTAAGGAAGCTGCAGAGGAAGAGTCTCGTCGCATCCTGACCGCCGGCGAGAAGCAGCTTGAAGCTTCTCGTGCACAGGTCGTGTCTGAGCTGCGTTCCGACATCGGACAGAACTCCATCAACCTGGCAGAGAAGCTGCTCGGCGGCGAACTTTCGGACGCCACCAAGCAGTCCTCCACGATTGATAACTTCCTGTCCGAGCTCGACACTGTGGCACCGGCCGGAAAGTAGGCAACGATGAAGGCAGCTAGCCGCGAAGCACTCGCTACCGTTGAGTCCAAGCTGGATGAGTTCCTCTCCGGCGACCGCTCGGTGGCGACTGCTACCCAGGCAGGCCAGGACCTCTTCGAGGTGGTCCGCGTCCTCGACGGTGACCGCGAACTGCGTGTCGCGCTGACCGACGACGCCGCTACCTCCGAGGAGCGCAAGTCCCTGGCCCAGACCCTTTTCGGCGGAAAGGTCACCCCGGTTGCACTCCAGGTGCTGCAGGAGGCCGCCGCCGCACAGTGGTCGACGCCGCGTGATATCGCCCGTGGCCTCATCATCCTCGGCCGCCGCGCTCTGCTGCGTGGCGCTGAGTTTGAGGGCAAGCTGGGCCAGGTGGAAGACGAGCTCTTCTCCCTGTCGCGCGTGCTTGACCGCGAAGGCGAACTGACCCAGCTGCTTTCAGACCGTACTGCTACGTCCGATCGCAAGGTCGGGCTGCTGGCAAGCGTGCTCTACGGCAAGGTCACGATGGTTACTGAGGCGCTTGCGCTGCAGGCCATTGGCCGCCCGGAGCAGAACCCGATTGATGATCTCGCCGGTTTGGCGGACACCGCAGCCAAGCTGCAGGGCCGTACCATCGCGCGAGTGACCACCGCGGGTGAGCTGAACGATAGCCAGCGGGCAGCACTCGCTGAAAAGCTGGGCAAAATTTATGGTCGTGCGATGTCCATCCACTCTGAGGTTGACACCAGCCTCCTCGGTGGTATGACCATCCGCGTCGGCGACGAAGTCATCGATGGCTCGACGGCAGGCAAGATTGCTCGCCTTCGTGCGCAGATGGCATAAGCCGAAACGACAGAAACGATTAAGTAATTGCTGGAAGATACTACCGAGAGCAGGAAGAACATGGCGGAGCTGACGATCTCCTCCGACGAGATCCGTAGCGCGATTGCGAACTACACCTCGAGCTACTCCGCGGAGGCCTCCCGTGAGGAGGTCGGCGTGGTCATTTCGGCAGCTGACGGTATTGCGCAGGTTTCGGGCCTGCCGTCCGTCATGGCGAATGAGCTGCTCGAGTTCCCCGGCGGCGTGATTGGCGTCGCACAGAACCTTGACACCAACTCCATCGGTGTCGTGGTCTTGGGCAACTTCGAGTCGCTTAAAGAAGGCGACGAGGTCAAGAGGACCGGCGAGGTTCTCTCCATCCCTGTGGGCGAGGAATTCCTCGGCCGCGTAATTAACCCCCTGGGCCAGCCGATCGACGGCATGGGCCCGATCACCGCTGAAGAGGACCGCGTCCTCGAGCTGCAGGCACCGTCCGTGCTGCAGCGTCAGCCGGTGGAAGAGCCGATGCAGACCGGCATCAAGGCTATTGACGCGATGACCCCGATTGGTCGCGGTCAGCGTCAGTTGATCATTGGTGACCGTAAGACGGGTAAGACCGCTGTCTGTATCGACACCATCCTGAACCAGAAGGCTAACTGGGAATCTGGCGACAAGAACAAGCAGGTCCGCTGCATCTACGTCGCCATCGGCCAGAAGGGCTCCACCATTGCTGGTGTGCGCCACACCCTGGAGCAGCACGGCGCACTGGAGTACACCACCATCGTGGCGGCTCCGGCATCCGACGCCGCCGGTTTCAAGTGGCTGGCACCGTTCTCCGGTGCAGCTCTGGGTCAGCACTGGATGTACCAGGGCAACCACGTCCTGATCATTTACGATGATCTGACCAAGCAGGCTGAGGCCTACCGTGCGATTTCCCTTCTTCTGCGCCGTCCGCCGGGCCGCGAGGCTTACCCGGGCGACGTCTTCTACCTCCACTCCCGTCTGCTGGAGCGCGCTGCGAAGCTCTCCGACGACATGGGTGCAGGTTCCATGACCGCATTGCCGATCATCGAGACCAAGGCGAACGACGTCTCCGCCTTCATTCCGACCAACGTTATTTCTATTACCGACGGCCAGGTCTTCCTGGAGTCCGACCTGTTCAACCAGGGCGTCCGTCCGGCAATTAACGTTGGTGTGTCGGTCTCCCGTGTTGGTGGTGCCGCACAGACCAAGGGTATGAAGAAGGTCGCCGGTAACCTGCGTCTTGAGCTGGCTGCCTACCGCGATCTGCAGGCCTTTGCGGCCTTCGCATCCGACCTGGATCCGGCCTCCAAGGCTCAGCTGGAGCGCGGTGAGCGTCTCGTCGAGCTGCTCAAGCAGTCCGAGTCCTCCCCGCAGCCTGTCGAGTACCAGATGGTGTCCATCTTCCTCGCAGACCAGGGCATCTTCGACGTCGTTCCCGTCGAGGACGTACGCCGCTTCGAGAAGGAGCTGCACGATCACCTCAACTCTGCAACCCCGCAGGTGTTCGAGCAGATCCAGGGCGGTACCGCTCTGACCGACGAGTCCAAGGATGCACTTGTTGCAGCTGCTAAGGACTTCATTCCGTCCTTCCGCACGACCGAGGGCCACAACCTCGGCACCGAGGCACCGGTTGACCCGCTCGCCGCGGATGACGTGAATAAGACCGAGCTCAACGTCTCCCGCAAGACGGCCAAATAGAGTTTCGCACGCTCTAAGAATTAACCGTCTAGATAAAGAAGGGAGGAGCGAACACCATGGCTAATCTTCGTGAACTGCGTGACCGAATCCGGTCCGTCAATTCCACCAAGAAGATCACCAAGGCACAGGAGCTCATTGCTACCTCGCGCATTACCAAGGCTCAGGCCAGGGTAGAGGCGTCGCAGCCTTATGCACGTGAACTGTCCAACGTGCTCAACAAGCTGGCGGCGCACACGTCCCTGGATCACCCGATGCTCCGGGAACGCGAAGATACAAAGGTGGCCGCCATTCTCGTGGTCTCTTCGGACCGCGGTATGTGCGGTGGCTACAACAACAACATCTTCAAGAAGGCGGCCGAGCTGGAAGCCCTGCTCAAGAGTGAGGGTTTCGAGACCGTCCGCTACGTGACCGGCAACAAGGGCGTTGGCTTCTACAAGTTCCGTGAGGCCGAGGTCGCAGGCAGCTGGACTGGATTCTCGCAGGATCCAACCTGGGAGAAGACGCACGACGTGCGCCGCCACATCATCGACGGCTTCGTCGCCGGTTCGAATGGCCAGGCCAAGACCCGCGAGGGTATTAACGTGGAGGGCGAGACCGTTCGCGGTTTTGACCAGGTCCACGTTGTGTACACCGAGTTCGAGTCCATGCTGACCCAGACCGCGCGTGTGCAGCAGCTGCTGCCGGTGGTACCGGTTATCGAGGAAGAGGACTACAACATGGGTGAGTCCGCGCTTTCCGACGCCGAGCCGAACAATCAGATCACTCCTGATTACGACTTCGAGCCGGATGCGGACACCCTCATGGACGCACTGCTTCCGCAGTACGTGTCCCGCCTCCTGTTTGCGATGTTCTTGGAGTCCTCGGCCTCCGAGTCCGCCGCACGCCGTACCGCAATGAAGTCTGCAACTGACAACGCAACCGAGCTGGTCAAGGACCTCTCGCGCGTGGCCAACCAGGCCCGTCAGGCGCAGATTACCCAAGAAATCACAGAGATCGTCGGTGGCGCTGGGGCGCTCGCCGAAAGCGCAGAAAGTGACTAGATTATGACTACAGCTCTGCAAGAGCAGAACACACAGTCGTCGGCTACCGCCGGCCGTGTGGTGCGTGTCATCGGTCCGGTCGTCGACGTGGAGTTTCCGCGTGGCGGGCTGCCGGCACTGTACAACGCACTGACCGTCGAGGTTTCCCTCGAGGCTGTTGCAAAGACCGTCACCCTTGAGGTCGCTCAGCACCTCGGTGACAACCTCGTCCGTGCCGTGTCCATGGCTCCGACCGACGGCCTCGTCCGCGGTGCCGCAGTGACCGACACCGGCAAGCCGATTTCCGTCCCGGTGGGCGATGTGGTCAAGGGCCACGTCTTCAACGCCCTCGGTGACTGCCTTGACCAGCCGGGTTTGGGCCGCGATGGCGAGCAGTGGGGTATCCACCGCGAGCCGCCGGCATTCGACCAGCTGGAGGGTAAGACCGAGATCCTGGAGACCGGTATTAAGGTCATCGACCTGCTGACCCCCTACGTGAAGGGCGGCAAGATCGGCCTCTTCGGTGGTGCAGGTGTGGGTAAGACCGTTCTTATCCAGGAGATGATTACTCGTATCGCACGCGAGTTCTCCGGTACCTCCGTCTTCGCAGGCGTCGGCGAGCGTACCCGTGAGGGCACCGACCTCTTCCTCGAGATGGAAGAGATGGGCGTTCTCCAGGACACCGCACTTGTCTTCGGCCAGATGGATGAGCCGCCAGGAGTTCGTATGCGCGTGGCTCTGTCCGGCCTGACCATGGCGGAGTACTTCCGCGATGTGCAGAACCAGGACGTGCTGCTGTTCATCGACAACATCTTCCGTTTCACCCAGGCCGGTTCTGAGGTGTCGACCCTGCTGGGCCGTATGCCTTCTGCCGTGGGTTACCAGCCGACCCTGGCTGATGAGATGGGTGTGCTGCAGGAGCGTATTACCTCCACCAAGGGTAAGTCCATTACCTCCCTGCAGGCCGTGTACGTGCCGGCCGATGACTACACCGACCCGGCTCCGGCGACCACCTTCGCCCACCTCGATGCCACCACCGAGTTGGACCGTGGTATTGCTTCGAAGGGTATTTACCCGGCAGTGAACCCGCTGACCTCTACCTCTCGTATTCTGGAGCCGTCCATCGTGGGCGAGCGCCACTACGAGGTGGCACAGCGTGTCATCGGTATTCTGCAGAAGAACAAGGAGCTCCAGGACATCATCGCCATCCTTGGTATGGACGAGCTGTCTGAGGAAGACAAGATCACCGTTCAGCGTGCTCGCCGCATCGAGCGCTTCCTGGGCCAGAACTTCTTCGTCGCAGAGAAGTTCACCGGCCTGCCGGGCTCCTACGTGCCGCTGGCCGATACCATCGATGCTTTCGAGCGCATCTGCAACGGCGAATTCGACCACTACCCGGAGCAGGCCTTCAACGGCCTGGGTGGCTTGGACGACGTCGAGGCTGCGTACAAGAAGCTGACCGAGAAGAAGTAGGGAGAGGCACATGGCTGACATCACCGCCGAATTGGTTTCCGTCGAGCGCCTGCTGTGGACCGGAAAGGCCACCATGGTGACGGCTGAAACCACCGAGGGTGAGATCGGCGTGCTTCCTGGCCATGAGCCCATGGTCGGTCAGTTGATCGACAATGGTGTAGTGACCATCCACCCGGCAGACGGCGAGCGTCGCGTCGCCGCTGTCCAGGGTGGCTTCCTCTCCGTGTCCGAGAACAAGATCACCGTCCTCGCCGATTGGGCCATCTGGGCCTCGGAGGTCGATGAAGCACAGGCACAGGAAGACCTGAAGTCTGAGCGCGAGCTGACGAGGTCCCGTGGCGATGCCGCATTGCGCGCCGCCCGCCGCTTCAACAGCTAACGGATGAGCGGAGAGGGAAACGACGGGCAGCAATGACCGCCCTTCCCACTCTCACCTAGGAACCCCACGCCCTCGCTAAGAGGGGGTGGGGTTCCTTCGTGATCTGCGCCAAAGGTCAAGCAAGGACTAGCATTGTCTCCTCCGCGAGCGGTAGAATCAACGCAACGTTTCTTACTCGCGGTGAAGGAAATCAACCCATGAACTCTCAGGTGCTCCAAGGGCTATCTATTCTTTTAGGTCTGTGCGCACTGATTCTTCTGGTTGTCGTCATTCTGGCCGCAGTTCGGTTTTTTACGGTGCGTTCCCGCGGAACGAGCATCCTTCTGCGCCGGCTTCCTTCGAAGGACTCCCATACGTGGCGTCACGGCCTCGT
The DNA here is from genome assembly GCF_001810085.1 of Corynebacterium sp. HMSC072A02. Classification (NCBI taxonomy): domain Bacteria; kingdom Bacillati; phylum Actinomycetota; class Actinomycetes; order Mycobacteriales; family Corynebacteriaceae; genus Corynebacterium; species Corynebacterium sp. HMSC072A02. Next base: position 80,222 of record NZ_KV799848.1, read on the forward strand.
GCGCTATGAC